>JAUWNT010000066.1 GCA_030612495.1 Candidatus Aminicenantota bacterium | reverse complement strand
AAAGCCTTTGAAACACCAATAACTTATAAAGAATTTTTCGAAAAGGTTTTAAAGGTTGCTGATCTACTTATTGAAATAGGAATAAATAAGGGAGATAGAGTAGCAATACTTGGGGAGAACTCTCCTAATTGGGGGATAAGTTATTTTGCAATTGTAAGAACAGGAGCAATTGCTGTACCCATGTTGCCTGACTTTCCAGAAGCAGATATAAGGCATATTTTACTGGATTCAGAAGCAAAAGTCCTATTTACAACTCAAAAGCAAATCGAAAAAGTCGGTTATCTTGATCGCCTTAAACTCAAACATATCATTACTCTTGATAATTTCGAAACTGATGAACACTCTCTTAAAATCGAACCTATATCAAATGTTATTGATAAAGCGATTGATTTTATAAAAAGAATTCCAGAGACTATTGGTTTAAAATCAAGAGAAGTTTCAGAACATGATATTGCTTCGATCATTTATACATCAGGTACTTCAGGACATTCAAAGGCTGTAATGCTTACACATAAGAACCTGGTTTCAAATGCTCTTGCATGTTCATTATTAATGGAATTTAATTCTGAAGATACATTCTTATCTATATTGCCTCTTTCACATACTTATGAATTTACTGTTGGGTTTTTACTGGCTTTAGTAAATGGATCCAGGATTGTGTATAATGATAAACCACCAACACCAAGAATTTTAGAGGAAATCTGTAAGAAAGAAAAACCCAATGTTATTTGTTCAGTTCCATTAATTTTAGAGAAAATATATAAAAAAAAGGTTTTAACTGTTCTTGAAAAGAATAAATTAGTAAAACTTATAATAAAAATACCAGGTTTAAAGAAAAAAATATACAAAAAGATTAGGAATAAACTAATAGAATTTTTTGGTGGAGAGCTCAAACTAATGGCAATTGGGGGTGCTTCATTTAATCGTGATGCAGAAAAATTCTTTAAGGAGTCGGGATTTCCATATCTTATTGGTTATGGCTTGACAGAAACTGCTCCTTTAATAGCAGGAGGCCCCTGGGGAGAAAAAACAGTTAAACTCGGCTCAACAGGAAAGGTTACTCCTGGTTGTGAAATGAAAATTGAGAATCCAGACAAAAAGAGTGGCATAGGTGAGATTTGTGTAAGGGGGCCAAATATTATGAAGGGTTACTTTAAAAATCCTGAATTGACAAAAGAGGTATTGGATGAACATGGATGGTTTAGAACAGGTGATCTCGGACGCTTTGATAAATTTAAAAATCTTCATATAACTGGCAGGTCAAAAAATATGATATTAACGTCAAATGGCGAAAATATATACCCTGAATCAATTGAAGGAAAAATAGATTCTTCTATATATGTGGCAGAATCACTTATAATTGAGAATAATGGTATTATTGAAGCATGGGTTTATCTTGATTATGATTTAATAGATGAGGAGACAAAGGGTAAAACTGAGAAACAAAAGTTGGGTTTTATTGAGGAAGTACTTCAGGGTATTAAGAATGATGTTAATGCTCAGCTCTCTACTTATTCAAAGATCTCAAGAATTATTGAGCAGAAAGAGCCTTTTGTCAGAACTGCAACTCATAAAATAAAGAGATATTTGTATACACGTTCAAAAAAATAGTAGCTTTATTCTTTTTCTTAAATCTTTGTGTTTAAATCATAATATGTTAAAATAAAAGAGTAAAAAGAGGTGAAATATGTCAAAAAAAGTTTTGATTGCAACTGTTAAACCATTTGCTAAAGCAGCAGTGAAGAAGATTGAAAAAATAGTTATAGAACAAGGTTATGAACTTATTCTTCTTGAAAAGTATGAGCATTTATCTGAATTATTAAAGGCAGTTGAAGATGTTGATGCTTTAATAGTTAGAAGTGATAAAATAGATTCAGAAGTTTTGGATGCAGCAAAAAACCTGAAGATTGTTGTACGAGCAGGTGCAGGTTACGATAATATTGATCTGAAATCTGCAACAGAACATGGGGTGACAGTTATGAATACACCTGGCCAGAATTCAAATGCAGTCGCTGAACTTGCTCTTGGTATGATGGTCTATATTGCACGTAACTGCTTTAATGGGAAACCGGGTTGTGAGCTAAAAGGAAAGAAATTGGGTATGCATGCATATGGCAATGTAGGCAAATGTGTGGCAAAAATAGCAATGGGATTTGGCATGGATTTATTTGCCTTTGATCCATTTATTGATAGAGAAGTAATTGAGAAAGATGGAGTTAAATGTGTTGGATCAGTTGAAGAACTGTATAGCACATGTCAGTATATTTCTCTTCATATCCCTGCAAATGATAAAACAAAGGAATCCATAAATTATAAGCTGCTTTCAAGGATGCCTGAGGGAGCAACTCTTGTTAATACTGCAAGAAAAGAAATTATTTGCGAAGAGTCACTCATGAAAATTTTTGAAGAGAGGGATGATTTTAAATATGTATCTGATGTTGCACCTGATTGTAAAGATAAAATTAAAGATAAATATGAAGGAAGATATTTCTTTACTCCTAAAAAGATGGGTGCACAAACAGCTGAAGCTAATGTTAATGCAGGTGTTGCAGCAATAACCCAGATTGTAAACTTTTTTGAAAAAGGAGATACAACTTTTAAAGTAAATTAATTTTTTTTGTCAATTGCTTAAAAGTAAATTCTGAATGATAGAAAAAACATACCCGGGTATGTGCCAAATTCAGAATGGAATGTATAAGGAGTTTTATCAGAGAGGTTAGGGATTATTTCTGGTTTTTTACCAATACCAAAAAAAGATCCTGCTGATAAATATATATTTTCCGCTATATTGTATTCGATTTTAGGAGCAAAATAAAATGATTTATCATTGATATTATATATTATAAGCTTTGAAAACGATGCAAGAGGAGAAATCTGATAAGTTAATCCAAAGTTTAGATAATGTTTTCCCATAAGATAAACCGAGCCATCTTGAAAAGCAGAAGAATTAAAATTATTTTGATACTCTTCTGTAATGTTTTTACCTGAGGAATTGAAATGGTATTCAATATATCCATATGTTTTTGTGCTGAAATTGTAGTCAAGTCCCACTGAGGCTCTGAAATAGTTATTTTCATTTATAGTTTTATCAGTATTAAAAAAAAATGGGATTACATAAGCTGCTTCAAACCAGAAACATGCACCTCCAATTGATCTTGTAATATCCATTCCTAACAAAAGATGCTCCCTAAAGTCTAATAGCAGGAGAGAGAAATCCGTTTTTAAAATGTATATTTTACTTCTTAAAAAGAAAGCACTTTTTTTTATATTAAAATTTTCCCCTGCTACATAGCCTGCATCAATCTCATCCATGATTCCAATAGGTATACGTATTCGAATTGCATCAACCCCTCTTCTTTCTTCAATATCAAGTTCATTAAATGTAAATGGAGCAATAATATCTGTTGGGTTTATTACATGTGCACTACCCCAGGCAATTGATTGTCTTCCTATAAAAATATCTGCAAAATTTGTTTTAATTGTAATAAAGAGCCTATCAAGATTGTGAAACAAACCAAAGCTTCCAATCTTTTTACTTTGTTCCGGGTAAATTCTTTTTGAAAGGTCATTGAAGCGGTAATTTGTAGATACAACATCAGTAAAAAACAAGTCAGTATTGAATAGGGAAGTGTCCTGAATTATTGGATATATATCATAAGCACTATTTATTGAAAGCCAGGTTAAAGGTTTAATCAATAATTTTATGCGCAACCTGTTACTTACAGCCCCCATATCAGGGTAACTGACTACATCTTTATCTGTTTTGTATTCAGGAAGGCTAAATACAGAAGAGAAGTTTTTAAAGTAACCTTTTATGGAGAATATATCTTCTGATTTAATATGAAAGGTAAATAATATTAGAAATGTAGCAGTAATAAAGATCTTTTTCATTTCAAGCTTTTATCTCATCTTTTTCAATAAGACCATCTTTAAGAGTAATAACCCTTCTTGCTTTTTCCATTATCATCTTATCGTGAGTTGAGAAAAGAAATGTCATACCAGTTGTCTCATTTAATCTTCTCATCATATTAAGTAGTTCTGTACCTGTTTTTGAATCAAGGTTTGCAGTTGGCTCGTCAGCAAGAATTAATGAAGGCTCTGAGACCATTGCTCTGGCAATTGCAACTCTCTGCTGCTGGCCTCCGGAAAGTTTTGTTGGAACACGGTTTCTCATGCCTTCAAGCCCTACTTCTCTTAAGATATTTAATACTTTTTTATGCCTTTCCTTTTTCCCAACTCCCTGTAAAAGCATTATATATTCAATATTTTCTTCTACTGTCAGAACTGGAATTAAATTGTAAGCCTGGAATACAAAGCCAATGTTATCTCTACGAAAATCCGAAAGCTCTTTTCCGCTCATATCTGATATAAGCTTGCTGTTCAGCCATACTTTACCATATGTAAGGGAATCAAGGCCTGATATCAGGTTGAAAAAAGTGGTTTTACCTGAACCTGATGGGCCTACAATTGCAGTAAATTCTCCGGAATTGATTGTAATATCAATTCCGTTTATTGCATTGACATAAACTCCATTATCTTTATATGTTTTCTTTAAATCTTTAGTGATTATTAAATTATTCTCGTTATATTCCATTTTTTATCTCCTTTATAAACTTTTGCGTAAAGCATTGGATATAGACATTTTAGATGCAAATATTGCAGGATATATTCCAATTAATAATGTAAATAAGAAAATCACAATAGGATATATAATGTATTGCCTGATCTGCATCACAGGGTAGAGTAACTCTTGCATAGTTGCACCTGCAATTTCAAGACCTCTGTAATCAATTCCTGTTTTTGTAATTATAATAGTAATTATAAAACCTAATATTGTTCCTAAAATTATACTAAAAACAGCTAATGATCCAGCTTCACAAATAATTAATTTTCTTATTCCTGATGGTCTTGTTCCAACTGCTCTAAGTACTCCAAACTCAAATATACGTTCATATAAAGACATAAATAAAGTATTTATAATTCCAAAGGCAACTACTGTAAGGAAAATAATACCAAAAATTATAAAGCTATATCCTATAAAATCAAAGATGTTTTTTAATTGAGGTAACAATGTTGACCAGCTAACAGCTTCATTGTCATATTTTGAATATTTTTTCCAGAAAGAGATATTATTTTGTGTGGAAAATTTTAAATTTTTGAATTTTATTGCAATCTCATGAATGTTATTACCTAAGCCAAGTATTTTTTGTGCTTTTCCCAAACGTATAAATGCCATACCTGTGTCCATCTCTTTAATGTTGAACTTATATATACCTGATATTCTGAACATCTCTTGGGAAAGTTCTCCATTTTTTGCCTGAGAAACGGTTACAACAACCCTGTCCCCTATAGACACCTCAAGTATTTCTGCAAGCTTTGCTCCAATTACAATATCTCTTTCATTGTTTCCTTTAAAGAAATTACCCTCTTTTATTGAATCATCGATTTTGGAAAGATATTTTTCTGTTTCTGGTTTAATTCCAAAAAGTATTATTGAATTAACTTCTGATGGAGATGTGATCATACTGAAACTTATTGTACGGAAAGTAAATCTGTCAACTTTTTCTTCTTTTTTTAGATCGGATACAATTTTTCCAAGCTTGTTTATTGTTTTTTCTGTTTCCTGAGTATCACGGAAATCCTTGTTGTGGATTTGTGCTTCACCAAGAAAAGATGAAGTAACTGATTTTAGCAAGCTATTTTTCATTCCAATAGAAATAGCATCCCATACAATAAGTGAAGCAAGGCTAATACCTATTGCAATACAAGCAATAATGGTTCTCCTTTTATTTCTAAAAATATTTCGCCATGAAAGTTTTATGAAAAAGATCATCTTTTACCCTCCTAATGAATACGCATAGATTTTGCTGGTTCTGTTTTTGCTGCTTTTAAAGCTGGGAAAATACTTACAAGATTTGCTGCTAAAAACACTGTGATTGCTGGAATATAAAAGCTTCTTGCATTTATCTCTGCATACATTGAATTGAATTTCATTCCACCGTAAGCAATATCTTTAAAGGTAGCAATTGCGTGAGTTGAAAAAAAAGAGTTGATGAAAAAAGCGACTCCTATTCCAAATATCATACAGAATATTGCAAGAATATTGACCTCAAGAACAACCTGTTTGAAGATCTGAAATGGTTTTGTCCCAATTGCCTTTAAAACTCCGTATTCTCTTTGTCTTTCAAGAACAGCCATGAGAACAGTATTTAGAACACCAACTGCTACCACAAGAACAATAATTAAGAGCATGATCCACATTCCCTCTTTATCAGCTTTCATTGCAAGGTAGAAAGATTTTGCAAATACCTGCCATGGTTCAACCGATAATTGAGGATTATTTATCTTTTCCTCGACTATATTATTAACTTTATATACATTACTTAGTTTCTTAATAGTAATGGCTATTTCATGAACTTTGCCCTCCAGGACAAGAAGCTCTTGTGCATCTTTAAGATTGAGATAAAAAGAGATTCGATCTGTGATATCATCCCCGGTTTCAAGTATGCCGATCACCTTATAAAGGTCATTTGCAATAGAGCCGTCTGCTCCCTGTGATACAATGACCACTTCATCATTTAATCCTGCTTTTAAAATTTTTGCCAGAGTTTTACCAATTATTACTTCATGTGAATCTATATCTGAAAAACCTCTCCCTTTTATGATCTTATTATTGAATTGAGTGGTTTCATTTTCCCTTTTTGAATCAATTCCTATAATTCGAACACCAGTGCTTTTTTCTTTAACGGATGCAAGTCCAGCTGAATAAAGTCTTGGGCACAATGAATCAATTTCATCTATATTTTGAAGTTCTTTATCAATTTTTTTAAAATTATTTATGGTTTTATATAAGGAGGGACGATCAAGAAAGGTTTTTTCGTGAATTTGTATATGACCCATTTGATTTCTTGTAAACTTATTTATAATTTGATTATATGTTCCATCAGCCATACCAATAAAGAGTGCTGCAAGAACAAATCCTCCAAACATGCTCAATATAGTAAAAACTGTTCTTCTCTTTTGCCTGAAAATATTGCGAAATGCTATTTTTAATACTATCATTATGGCCCCTCTTTTAAATCTGTGTTCTAAGATTTCGAAGTGTGAATGTAGATTTATCTAATTTTATATCAAACTTAGCTTCAATATAAGTAACAGTTGTTTTTTGGTTTTTTTTGTTTTTAGGGATTATTTCCAATTTTGCTGGTATTTTCTTGTTTCCGAAATTTTTTATATCACTGAAATTCATCACTCTCATAAGTTTTCCCTTTTCATCGTAAAATTTTTCCCAAACTGGAATATAATCATTTTCTCTTACAGCTATGGTTACATGTCCCCAGACTATTGGTAAACCCTCTTTTGGTTTACATTTTACATATATCATTCCTTTTTTCGGGTTTTTCACTTTTGTCTTTTCAAAATGATAATCATTGATAAAAGTAAATTCCTTAACCAGATCGTCATTTGTAAAATCAGAGCCCATCCAGGAGCTCATCATCATTGAGGGAGGAATTTTTATTACTTTGTTCACCTTGGGTAGATAGTTCCACATCTCATTCCCAACTCTAAGGTTTGCCATTCCTCTCTCTTTTTTTGGTGAAAGAATACGGATAAAGGTTTTTTTCATTCCAATACTCCATGCTTTCATTTTCAAGGTTCTTTTCCAATGAGTGGTTGTGATTTGCATTTCCATTACAGCATAACTTGATTTACTTCTATAAAGTTCATCAACTTTTTTTATAATTTCTTCTGCTGTTTTTTGTTTTGATAAATTTATTGAAAATAAAGAAAAGGAGAATAAGATGAGGGGGATTGAAAAAAGTGGAAATATTCTTTTCATAAATAACCTCCATTGACATATTTAATATTTAACTGTAACAAAGTCAACCCATATTTACAAATATTTTAATAAAATAAACTTGATTTAAGTGAGTGAAATCTTTCATATAGATTTTTTTTGATTCAATTCGAAAATTGACATTTTAGCTTTATAAATGTAAAATTTTCCAGGAGATTGATTTAGTTTGAAAAATGTTTAAATATCAGAAAATATTTAAAATACTCTTAATTGTATTTGTCCTTTTTACAGTATATTTTATCCTAAAGGGGATAAGGCAGAAGGATCGAAGTAATCTTATAAAAGGATTTAAAGCAGATGGAGTTGGCATGATCCATGTAAGATTCAATAAAAAAAATAAAAAATCAATAGAGTTCAAATGTATAGAATCTAAAATAGAACATGACAACAAAATAGCAATGAAGAAAGTTGATGGTACTATATTTAAAAAGGGTAGAATGGATAAGGATTTAAAAATAGTTGCTGATAATGGTCTGTTTGAGAATGATTTCTATAATTTTTTTGTAGAGAAAAATGCGAAGATCGTTTCGGATAATTTTACAATTAAAAGTGATAGTTTTTTTCTAAAGGATAGATTAATTCTCTCAACAGATAAAATTGTTCATTTTAATGCAGAAAATCTAAATGGCTATGCAAGAAAAGGTATGAAATTCAATATCAAGTTGAATGTTTTGAAGTTTTTTGATACTGAGGGTACTTTAAAAAAAAACAATAAGATTTTTGAGTATAAAACAGCTGCACTATTTTTTGCAGAGAAGAATAAAACATTGATATTACAAAAAGAGTCTAAAATAGAAAGTAAAGAGTCTCTATTGAAAAGTGACAGAATAGCAATGAAATTTACAGATGATTTAAAAAAAGTAAAAATCTCTGTTGCTTCTGGAAACTGTCACCTTATCTTAGGAGATAAAACAAAGAGTAATGATTATAAAGAAATAAGATCAGAAAATATCCGAAGTTTTTTTGATTTGGAAGCTAAGGAAGCTAATATTAAAAAACTTGTTATCTCTAAAAAAGGTTCAGTTGAAATAAAAACAGAATCCAATTTAACTAAGATGGAATCTGATTTAATTGGGATATATTTTGAAAAAGATACAGGTAAAATTGAGACCATAAAAATGCTTTCATATGGTACAGTTAAAAATGAAGGTAAAACAAATTTTACTATTTCTTCGAATAAAATTGAATTGAATTTTGATAATGGAGAGATAAATATATGTAAAGCAATGGGAAGATGCAACTTTAAAATAGATGAATATAAAGGAAAATCAGATATTCTAATTTATGATATTGATAAAAAAAATATGGGTATAAGTGGCAAGAATTCAGTAATTAAGATTAAAAATAATAGATTTAATTCAAATCATCGTTTTGTTGTTGAAACTGACAAAAAGAGATTATCATCTTCAAAAGGAATTAAATCAATTGTTAAGTTTAATAAAGAAAATGTTTTATTTTCATCTAAATCAATTTTCATAAACTCAAAGAGAATGGTGTATCAAAGTAAAGAGGAAAATTTTCAGTATGAAGGTAATGTACATTTAAATCAGGAAAATACTGTTTTGAATTCAGAAAAACTTAGAATAAACAAGGAAAATGATGTTATTGCATCAGGCAATGTGTTTTTGTCTTTTAAAAATAAGGATGATGAAGTTATTTTAAGTGGAGAGAAGATTAACTTTGATTCAAATAAAAAAAATATTGTTATTGATATAAAAGGTGAAATTAGGAATGGTAAAAATATTTTAAAAGCAGAAAAGCTATTTATAAAGTTTAATAAAAATAATGAAATTGATAGTGTAAATGGAGAGGATAAGGTTGATTTCAAAAAAGAGGATATTTATGGAAGTTCAAAAAAGGTAATTTGGTTATTTAAAAAAGATTTTATAATATTTAAAGATTCTGCACAATTACAAAGAAAAAATGGAGCAATAACAAAAGCAAAGGAATTAAAATTTGACCTTAAAAATAATAAAATTATCACTGTTTCAGATAAAACAAAACGCACTGAAACAATTTTAAAATAAATTTTAAAATTTATTTAATGTTCCTTTATTTAGGATATTTTTTAAATAATTTTCCCCATTGAGATTCCTCTTCCCATGTTTTTACAATCTTTTTACCTTTTAGGTTGTACCATATTCTGTCATGGTACAATTCTGAAGCAAAAATAAATATATTTACAAGAGGTGTATGAAAGAAGATTTTTTGTATGTATTTTAATGGAGTATCTTTCCAGAAGATTCTACCTGCTCCTGTAGCAAAATTTACACCAACGTCGAATTTCCAGTTTTCATTTACAACATCAACATCACCAACAACCTCGATTTCTTCAGGATTTCCAACACCCAGTTTATGCTCATGTGAGAGATAAATACATGGTAATTCACGCCAGTTAAATCCCATAATTTTAGCTGCTACCGAATCAATAGCTACCTGATCTGATGAAGCCAAAATTATGTTCTTGTCATGTGGTATAACAGTTCTTGGACCAGGTCCTGAGCCGGATGTAGTTCCATCCATTGTTGCAAACATACCGCTGTGAATCTCTCTCCCAATTGCAAGTAGATCAACTAAAGTTTCATGAATCCATGTGTGAGTGTAATGCCTACGGTCATTTAAAAGCCCTCCGAATGCATTTTTTAAAGCTCCTGTATAGGTTGTATATGAATGTGTTTTGACTGTTGGTAAATGGATTATGTTTTTGCCAACAAAAAAATCAGGTATAAATATTCCTTCAGGAAATACTTTATGCAAAGCAAGTGTTTTAAATTTTGGTTTGAATTTGATCCATTTCATGTCTTCTTCTTTAAAGTTGAACAAAACTGGAATATCGTATTTTTTATAAATAGGAGAAAATTTAAGCTCTTGTTCTCCTTTTTCAGCAATAGTAACAACAGTATGATTATGAACTGCAACTAAATCATTAAATCCGGAGTCTTTAAGAGCCAGGATAGAGCCTTCCAATTGCCATGGAGTTGTGTTAACTCCAGGAAAGACATTATGCCATGTTATATTATCTTTTAGGATTGTTTGTGCTGATAAGTCCAGAGCTCTGTTAATTTCTGCCAACTTACATATTTTTTGATAATCTTCAACCACTGTTTCTGGTTTTGTTCTTAAAACTGCAACTTTTACTTTAGCCATTTTTTACCCTTTTTATTGATTTGATTTAAAATTATATAGATTCTATTATATCACACTTATTTTTTTTAGAAATTGTTTTGAATATCTAAATTTTATTTTATTGATTTTAAGTTAAATTTGAAGTAAAATTGTTGATGATAAAAAAGTTTTTAGAAAAAAGAAAAGAAAGAAAAAAAAAGAGAAAGGAAGAAAGAAAAGATGTTGGGATTTTTAGGGAATACTTTGAACTTATATCTGAAGTCCTAATTTATGTCTTTTTTGTAATGACTTTTCTTCTTCAATCATTTGTAATACCAACAGGTTCAATGGAGGATACTCTCCTTATAGGTGACCACCTTCTTGTAGATAAGGTTGCATATTCTCATTCGATAGGAACTTTAGATAGCTTTATTTTCCCTCAAAAAAAGATTGGAAGAGGCATGATAGTTACATTCAAATCTCCTCCAGAAATGGAAAAGGAATATGTAAAGAGGGTAATAGGATTGCCTGGAGAGACTATAAAAATTGAAAATACTAAAGTCTATATAAATGGAAAACTTATTAACGAACCTTATACATTCTATAAGGAACAAAGAAGAGGGATAATAAAAGACAATTTTCCGCAACAGGAGCCGCCATATTTACTTTTTAATGATTTAAGCTTTTATGCTAAGTTTCAGGGTTGTGTTGTTGATACAGACAGAGGAAAAGCTTTTCTAATACCTGAAGGATACTATTTTTGTATGGGTGATAACAGAGATAATAGTTATGATTCAAGATTTTGGGGCCCTGTTCCAGCAAATTACATAATAGGTAAACCCTGGAGGATTTACTGGTCATATATTTCATCCACAGATGATTATTTA
>JAUWNT010000102.1 GCA_030612495.1 Candidatus Aminicenantota bacterium | reverse complement strand
TCACCAACCTATTTTTTCTCCTCTCTATTTCCATACTATTATCATACATCAATTCTTTTTCACCATAATAGTAAGTTTCAATAAAGTTTTCATCTATGCCATATTCTTTTATTAACAAATTCTTTATACTTTCAACCCGCTCCTGAGATAATTTCAAATTATACTCAAAGCTTCCTATACTACAAGCATAACCTCTTAAAATTATAACGTACTGAGATTTATCACTCAAAAATTCTTTGATCTTTTCAAACTTCTCTTTATATTTTTCATCAATTGAAGATTGGCCAATTTCAAACAAAACATTTAGTTCTATAGACGTTGCTTTCCCAACCTCTTTTTCCTTTTTAAGAGCTTCCACAATAGGAATGTGCTCACCCTCTTTTAGTGGTTGTTCCTGCTCTATTTCAGGTAATAAAACTACACGTGTGCCCAATTCAATTTGATATGAAGAGTCTAAAATCTTAACAGTTGAATTCGCGTTCTGTGCATTAATTACAATTCCAGTTCCAATTATCACAGGTGGAAGCTTTTTCTTAAGTATTTTATAAAATAATAAGAAGTCTCCTTTTTTTACCATAGCTTTACCAACATCAACAGCTAAATAATCTGAAGTACCTGCTATTTCCTTTTGACGATTTACACTTAAATCAATATAAACAACTCTTCCTTTAACCTCAGACTTAGGAAGTATACATTTCTTATATATAATTTTTTTCTTAAACTCAACTTCTCCCTCTTTGTAAGGGATTAACATATCTCCAATTTTTACAGGGTTACATCCATTAATTAAAGTGATTAAAGACTTATTTGGATAGGTATAAAAAACTTCTGCAAGAGATTTCTTTAAATAATAAGTACCTAAGCTCTTCATTATTTTAAAAGGATTAGGCACCCTACTACCTTTTTCGAGAACCATAAAGATATCACCTTTATGTATACCATCAACAGACCCCTTGTTAATAAAAAGTCTTTCTCCATCAGAATATTCTTCTTTGCCGAGAGCTATTTGTTCTGCACTGATTATCACAATATCTTTCTTTATCTTTTCTCTGATAAAAAAAGTACAATTCAAATCAGTTTTAGAAATTAAAAGAGATGCTTCTTTATAAGCATAAGCTTTAGTAATACTATATTTCTTCTTTTGCTCTTTTGAAAAAAGAACTACAAAAAACATCATAACAATAAAGAAACAAATTGTTTTTTTCATCTTAATCTCCTCACATACTAAAATTAATTCATTTTTACCAAATTTTCTATATCCAAATTAAAATAAGAGTAATTATCTCTCATTTTATTAAAAAATTTAACTCATACAAGACTTTAATAGAATAAAATAGAAATTTTGTCAAGTTTTATATAAAATTTAAATTATTCTAAAGGTAATAAATGTAAAACTAACAATTAATATATAAATAGTAATTATATTTGATTTGACACAAAAATTAATTTTATATATAATATGAATAAGGGAGATATATAAAATCTTGTAGAAAACATGCTAAAACAAATAAATAAAGATTCAGTCACAACAATTTACAGAGATATCTTAAAAAACAAGATGAATGGTGAACTGACTCTTAGAGGACATGATTTTACAAAGATACTCTTCTTTCTTAATGGGAATTTGGCATTTGCCAAGACCACAAAAAAAGAGGAAAGATTGGGTGAAATATTACTCGAGTTAGGGACAATAAGTCAATCACAATTCTCAACAATTAAAGATTTAATTGATGGGAAAAAAGATAATTTAGGGAAAATTCTTGTTAATAAGAATATAGCAAACAATAAAGATATATACTTTGCTCTCATTCATCAAATAAAAGGCATTGCAATATCAACTTTTTCTTTATCTTCTGTGGAATGGGATTTTGACCCTGAAACCCCGAACATTCCAAGCACCTCAAAATTTAACATTGATTTGTCAGAAATAATAAACGAAGGAATTAATAAAATAGATGATCTTTCTTTTTATAAAAACAAATTCCATTCTTCTTCTATTGAGGTTTTATCTATCCCAGAAAATATTAAAAAATCAATGTCTACAGAAGATTATCAATTATATGAAAAATTATCTAATTTCAAAAACATATCAAACGATCGAATACTTTCTGAATTAAGAATGCAAGAAGAAATATTTTGGAAAAAACTGATCCTATTTTACCTCCTAAATATTGTAAACTTTTATGAAATTAAAATTGATGAGAACCTTGAAAAAAATATTAAAAAAATAACAGACTTATATGAAAAAATAAAATCAGATAAAATCAATTTATATCAATTACTTGATGTAAAAGATAGCGCAACTCAAGATGAGATAAAAAATTCCTATTTCAAACTTGCAAAAAATTATCACCCGGATAAACTTTCTACTTCTTCTAGCCCTGAAATAAAAGAAATTACAAACACTGTTTTTGCTTCTATTAATAAAGCATTCGAAATATTAAGCAATGCTGACCAAAAAAATAAATATGATAAAGATAGGCTTAGTAAAGATAATAAGAACGAGACTTATGAAAATTTAATTGGAAAGGCAAAAATCCTTTATAGAAAAGCTAAAACCCTATACAATAAGAAACTATACTGGGAATGCTCAACTATCATGAATGAATCAGTTAAATATGATGACTCAAAACCATCATATTTTCTATTATTAGGACTTAGCCAAATGAATGTATCTACATTAAAAATGGAAGCTGAAAAAAACCTAAAAAAAGCAGCCGACATAGATCCATGGAATGCAGAACCGCTCGTTGCATTGGGGAAATTATTTCTTTCAGAAAATATGAAAAAAAGCGCTGAAAATTACTTTAGAAAAGCATTGTCAATAAATCCAGAACATGCTCTGGCAGGAAGAAAACTCGAAGAGCTTACAGGCAAGTACTCCAAAAAAACCCGGGCACCATTTAGTTTCTTATTCAAAAAAAAGAAAAAATAGTGTTTTAACTTCTTTTTAAAGCCTTAAATGTTTTGAGTTGAGGAAATCTATATTTCAATCTATATTTAACTCAGAATTCAATATTTCTTTTATCTTATTCACAATTTGCTGAACTTTTTTGTTTATTTCCATAGCTTTTTTTGTTAATTTTGATTTAAACTCCTTATCATCAATGCTCTGAAGATTTATCATAACATTATAGAGAGCTCCTTCAGATGCAGCAGATGCAGCTAACCCAGCTACTCCTGAATCTGACAATGAGTTCTTATTACCCTTTTTAGCAACATCCAAAGCCAATTTAGCAATTTCTTCTGATTTTTCAAGAACTGAAAAAGGAATTAAAGTAGCATTTTTTGTTCCCTCTTGAATCTTTTTATTTCTTATTTCCTTTTCTTCATCACTCTTTTTTGGTAAAAAAAAAGCTTCCATAATCATATTAAAAGCTTCTGTATCTTTATCAATTGCTTCAAGAAAAAAGTCTTTTAATTTTTGAGCATCCTCTGATACTTTAATCATTTCTTCCTTTACTTCATTATATGCTTTCTTATTATATGTGAGATTTCCGACCATTGAGCTTAAGCCAGCTGACAATGCTCCATTTAGAGCTGAAATACTTCCCCCACCAGGAGCAGGTGAATCAGAGGCTAACTCATTTACAAATTCACATAAATCCATTGATACTAACTTGCCCTTTTTTCTGAACCTGTATTCAATAATTTTATGCTCCATTTCAAATTTTGATATTTCATTTAATCCAAGGCTCTGCACTGCAATCCTTACAATTTCTTCTTCAGACACTCCTGTAGAAGCTCCCTGTTTTATTAAGTAATGTTTCCCAACATCAAGAATTGCTTCAAGAGGAATCAGTCCAACCAGTTCACTGCCTGTTATCCTCACACCAAATTCAGTAGCAAATTTTTCTGCTTCTTCAAATACCCTGTATAGTGGGGTCGTTTTATAATTCAAGAGGTTTATAGAAATCTGAGCCATATTATACTCCTCAATATACCAACCAACAGCTCTGACTTTTTTGAGTGCTCCGGGTATTATTTCCCTTTTACCTGTTTTTATATCTTTTACAGTCCTACCCTTCTCTCTAATACGATTAGCAATTTTTCTTGCTATTTTAACGTCTCTTGTATTCAAATTAACATTGTAAGCTATTAAAAATTCTCTTGCTCCTATTGCAGTAGCACCTGATTTTTTATTAAATATTGGTTCCCCAAAATCAGGTTTGTATTTAGCAGTCTTTAATTTTTCAGCAAGAGCCTCATACTCTCCTTCTCTTATATATGCAAGACTTTTTCTCTCCTCTGTAATTGCAGATTCTTCATATAAATAAACTGGGATTCCTAGCTCCTCAGCAACTCTCTTTCCCAGATGTTTTGTAATCTCAATACAATCTTGCATAGTAACTCCAGCAACAGGTACAAATGGACAAACATCTGTTGCTCCCATTCTCGGATGTGCTCCTGAATGCTTAGACATATCAATTAATTCACCTGCTTTTTTAATTGCTTGAAAAGCTGCTTCTTCAACACACTCAGGAGAACCTGCAAAAGTCACAACAGTTCTGTTAGTATCTTTCCCAGGATCAACATCAAGAAGAACAACATCTGGAATTTTTTTTATTTCATCAGTTATCTTATCAATAATTGAAAGATCTATTCCTTCTGAAAAATTTGGCACACATTCTACTATTTTTTTCATATTTTTCTCCTTTTTTGATTTTTTTTTCTCCATTCAGCTATATTTTTATGATTCCCGGATAATAAAACTTCAGGAATTTTTAAACCTTTATAGTCTCTTGGTTGTGTATATTGGGGAAATCCAAATTGGTTATCATAAAAAAAAGAATCAGTTTTAACAGATTCAGGATTACCAACAACTCCATATATCATCCTGCTTACACTTTCAAGAACTACTTCAGCAGCCACCTCTCCTCCCATCAAAACATAATCTCCTATTGAAATCTCCTCATCTACAAGCTCATCAATGACCCTCTGATCAACCCCTTCATATCTTCCGCAAATGAGTATTAAATGGTCTTCATTTGATAATTCCTTTACTTTTTTTTGTGTTAATAATTCAGCATAAGCAGAAAATAAAATTACCCGTCCTCTCATTTTTTTTTTAATATAATTAATAGCATTAAAAAAAGGCTCCGGCTTCATAACCATTCCGGCACCACCCCCAAAGGGCTTATCATCAACCTTTCTATGCTTATCTGTAGTGAAATCCCTTAAATCATAAACTTTTATATTAATCAATTTTTTTTCAACAGCTTTACTAACTAAACCTAATGCAATAAAATTATTTATCATTTCTGGAAAAATTGAAACTATCGAAAAATTCATCCTTTATTTAAATCCTTTAACCCTTCTAAAGGATTAATAATAATTAGTTTGTCTTTTTTATTAACTTCTATTATATCATTAAACGGAACATAAATAATATCATCTTCACATTTAATTTCTAAAATTGTATTCAAACTACTGGTTTTTATGTTCTCTAATGTACCCCAGAATTCACCTTTTATATCTTTTACATTAAAATTTATTAAACTAGTACTCTCAATATTCTTTTCTGGATCGCTTAAACCAAAAATAGAATATCCAACAAGCTTGTAGGCTTCGTTAATCGAGTTTATGCCAAAAAATTTTAATACTCTTACACCTTGAATCTCTTTTATATATTCAATGCGTTTTTTTTTTGGTGTTTTTCAGATTTTAGTATAACCTCTTCACCCTCTCTACAGGGCGGAGAAATAAAATCAGGGGAAAGTGTATACACAACCTCCCCCTTATTTCCTCTAATTTTTGAAATTCTCCCGAAGAAAATCAAATAACCTTATTTTCTTTCTCGATCTTCGAGATTTTCAATAATCTCTAAGTTAAACCTTCTCCTCTGCTTCATTCCTGCAGCAGCAAGAATTGTTCTGACAGCTCTTGCAGTTCTACCTTGCTTACCAATTACTTTTCCAAGATCAGATTGGTTAACTCTCAATTCTAAGATTGTGGTTTGCTCTCCATCAATCTGAGTTACCTTAACCTCATCCGGATTGTCAACTAATGCTTTGCATACTGTTTCAACAAGTTGTTTCACTTTAACCTCCTTAATTATCAGAATTAACTTTCTTTATTAACGATTTTACTGTTTGAGATGCTCTTGCCCCTTTTTTTATCCATTCATTATATTTACCCAAATCAATCTTAATTTCTGCTGGATCAGACATTGGCTTGTAATATCCAATTAAATCCAAATAATTTGAGTCTCTTGACTTTTCTTTTTCAATTACCACAATTCTGTAATGGGGCTTATGCTTTGTTCCTTTCCTTGTAAGTCTAATTGATACCATTAAATTTCACTCCATTCTTAAATTAGATTATGAATTTAACCCATTTTTGATAAAAAGTCAAATTTTTTTATCATCTTTCTAAAAAAAGGTTTTTTCATATATTTCTTCATCTCAAAAAATTGCCTGATAAGTTGATTGATTTCTTGAACATGCCTCCCACTACCCTTTGAAATCCTCAGCCTTCTCCTTCCATTTAAAACCTTTGGATTTTGCCTTTCTTTTTTTGTCATTGAATTTATAATAGCACATAAATACTTTATCTTTTTATCGTTAATGTCTGGATTATTACTCATATTTTGCCCAATCCCCATTGAAGGCATATTTGGTAACATCCCAATAATATCGCTTATTGAGCCGAGCTTCTCTACTCGATTTAACTGCAACTTAAAATCTTCGAGAGTAAATTCATCTCTCATCATCTTTTTAGCAATAAGTTCAGATTCTTTTTCATCGAATTTTTCTTCAGCTTTTTCAATCAGAGTCAACACATCTCCCATTCCGAGAATTTTAGATGCTAACCTCTCAGGATAAAATTTTTGAAAATCTATATATTGTTCTCCAACACCTATAAATTTTATGGGTTTACCTGTTACATTAACTATGGAAAGGGCTGCTCCACCTCTTGCATCTGCATCCAACTTTGTAAGAGCTATAGAGTCAATTCCAAGTTTTTCAGAAAAATTCTGTGCTGAATTAACAGCATCCTGCCCAGTTAAAGAATCTGCAACAAAGATAACTTCAGAGGGATTCAATATATCTTTTATCCTTTTTAACTCTTTCATTAACTCATCATCAATATGAAGTCTTCCTGCGGTATCAGCTATCACATAATCATACCCGTACTCTTTTGAACATTTCATTATTCCTTTCATTATATTTTTAAGGTTATTGGAATCTGTTTTAAAATAATTCACTTCGATCTCTTTTGCAATAACCTCTAACTGCTCTCCTGCAGCCAGTCTCTTCAAATCAAGTGAGCATAAAATTGATGATTTACCTTGATTTTTCAAATAAAGAGCTAATTTCCCGGCAGTTGTAGTTTTGCCAGTTCCCTGAAGGCCTACTAACATAATAATTGAGGGCTTTCTCGAAGATTTATTTATATCCTTATCCTCAGAGCCAAGCATTTCAACCAACTCATTTTTCACGATTTTGACTATTTGCTGATAAGGAGTTAAGCTTTCCTGGACTTCTTTTCCCAGGGATTTTTCCTTTATATTTTCAATAAAATTTTTAACAACCTTGAAATTAACGTCAGCTTCCAAAAGAGATAGTTTAATCTCTCTAAGGGCTTGTTTCATATTATCTTC
>JAUWNT010000041.1 GCA_030612495.1 Candidatus Aminicenantota bacterium | reverse complement strand
CTTACTACCCTCTACCTTACTCAATATCTTCGTTATCGCCGCTGTCAACGTAGTCTTACCATGATCTACATGACCTATGGTCCCTATGTTCAAATGCGGCTTACTTCTGTCAAACTTCTCCTTTGCCATTTATTACCTCCTAATTTAAAGTATAAATACCTAATTGGTTTTTTAATATATCATTCATTTTACTTTCAGACATTTCCTCATAATCGTAAAATTCCATTGAATAGTTTGCTCTACCCTGACTTAAAGTCCTAAGAGCAGTAGCATACCCGAACATATTTGAAAGCGGTGCTAATCCACCTATTACATGTAAAATGGTTTTATTATCCATTTTAGAAATTTTACCTTCCCTTGAATTGAAATCTCCAATAACTTCGCCAAGATATTCTTCTTGAACTAAAATTTCAATTTTCATAATTGGTTCAAGTAAAATTGGGTTAGCTTTCCTAAAAGCATTTTTAAAAGCCATTGAAGCAGCAATTTTAAACGCCAAATCAGTTGAATCCTCTTCCTGCCATGAACCATCGATCAATGTAGCTTCAACATTCATGATTGGAAAACCAGCTAGAAAGCCCATATCCATTGATTCTATAACTCCTATCTCAATAGCCTTAAAAAATTCCTTGGGAATTACATTGCTCTTTATTTTTGTACTAAATTTAAATTTTTCATCACCCTTAAATGGTGAAATCTCAAGAACAACATGACCATACTGGCCTTTTCCGCCACTTTGCTTTATATATTTCTCCTCACCTATAGCACTCTGTCTGATAGTTTCATGATAAGCAACCCTGGGCTTGCCCATTTTTGTTCTTATTTTAAAATCTCTTTTAATTCTCTCCTGCACTACTTCCAAATGAAGTTCACCCATACCAGAAATAATATTTTGTCCTGTGTTTTTATTAAATTTAACTTTTAAAGTAGGATCCTCATAACTTAGCTTAGAAAGTACACTGTCTAGTTTGTCATGATCAGAAGTAAGCTTTGGTTCAATTGTAGCTGAAACAACTGGTTCAGGGAAAATAATTGTGTCAAGAACAATCTGTTGTCTTTCATCACACAGAGTATCTCCGGTTGAAATTCCGCTCAAACCAACAGTAGCTGCAATATCCCCGGAATATACTGCTTCTACTTCTTCTCGTTTATTAGCATGCATTTTCAACAATTTTAAAATTCTGAATCTTTTTTTCTTATTACTATTGTAAACGTAATTTCCACGTTTTATTGTACCAGAATAAACCCTAAAAAAGATAAGTTGCCCAACATGGGGATCAATCGATATTTTAAAAACCAAAGCTGAAAATGGTTCATCATCAGATAATTTTCTATGAACTTTCTTCCCATTTTTTGGGAGATAACCAATAACATCTCCTTTATCAAGGGGAGAAGGAAGATAACAAATAATTGCATTAAGTAAATTCTGAACAGCCTTATTTTTAAAAGAAGAGCCCATTAACACAGGGACTCCTTCTAGATCTAAAGTTATATTTCGTATTGTTTTTTTTATCAACTCTTCTGGGATATCTTTTTTTTCAAGGAATAGCTCCATAATTTCCAAATTATAGTCTGCCAGTTTTTCAATTAAATTATCTCTATGAATTTCTACTTCATCAATATATTTTTCCGGTATATCCTCAATCTTATAGTCAGATCCAAGTTGATCATTACTATATCTGCAACTTTTCATTGAAATTAAATCAATCACTCCCTCAAAATCACTCTCATTTCCAAGAGGTAATTGAATTAATAAAGTCTTTGCATCTAACTTGCTTTCAATCTGATCTACAACCATATTGTAATCAGCCCCAGTTCTATCCATTTTATTTATATAAATAATTCTTGGTATCTCATATTTAGAAGCTTGATACCAGACCTTTTCAGTTTGAGGTTCAACACCCTCAACTCCACTTAAAATAATAATCGCACCATCTAAAACTCTTAATGAACGTTCAACCTCAGCTGTAAAATCAACATGGCCAGGAGTA
Organism: Candidatus Aminicenantota bacterium; assembly: GCA_030612495.1. Taxonomy (GTDB): domain Bacteria; phylum Acidobacteriota; class Aminicenantia; order UBA2199; family UBA2199; genus JAUWNT01. Next base: position 13,343 of record JAUWNT010000041.1, on the reverse strand, counting down.
TCAATAACATTTATCTTATTTTCTTTCCAATAACAAGTTGTAGAAGCAGAAGTAATTGTAATTCCCCTTTCCTGCTCCTGATCCATATAATCCATAACAGCAGTGCCATCATGGACTTCACCCATTTTGTATGTAACACCGGAATAATACAAAATCCTTTCTGTTGTAGTGGTTTTACCTGCATCTATATGTGCCATAAAACCAATATTACGAATCTTGTCAACCGGTACTCTTTCCATTTTACCATTTATAATGTGCAAAAGCTCTATTAGACTCAGCCATTTTATGTGCTGTTTCTTTCTTTTTTATTGCTCCACCTTTATTATTATAAGCATCATTTAGTTCACCTATTAATTTATCCTGAAATGATTTCCCACCTCTTTCTCTGGCATTCTGTACAATCCAGCGTATACCCAAAGCATATGACCTTTCTTTTCTAACATCCATTGGAACCTGATATGTAGCTCCGCCAACTCTCCTTGACTTTGTCTCAACATGAGGTCTTACATTTTCAATTGCTTTTAAAACTATCTTCAATGGGTCTTCTTTTATCTTCTCATTCAAAACATCCATAGTCTTATATACAATCTTCTCTGCTAAGGCTTTTTTGCCATCCTTCATTACACCATTTATAAGTTTTGCAACTAAAGAAGAGTTATACACAACATCATAGAACACATCTTTTTTTTTATTTATTTTTCTCCTTGGCATTTATAACTCCTATTTTTAAACTTTTTTCTGCCTTCTGGTTCCATATTTTGATCTACTCTTTTTCCTGTCTTCAACACCTGTGGCATCTTTAGCTCCTCTAACTATATGGTATCTTACACCAGGCAAATCTTTTACCCTACCTCCCCTGACAAGAACAATTGAATGCTCTTGAAGAGAGTGGCCTTCTCCGGGAATATAAGCACTAACCTCAATTCCATTTGTAAGCCTGACTCTAGCTACTTTTCTCATAGCAGAATTCGGCTTTTTAGGATTAGTCGTAAAAACCCTAGTACAAACACCTCTTTTCAGAGGACAATTTTCGAGTGCTGGAGATTTACTCTTAACCTTGCTCTTTTTTCTAGCATATCTAACTAATTGATTTATTGTAGGCAAATATACCTCCTATCTTAATTTTCTTCATTTTTATTTGAGGAATTTATGATCCCATAAAAAGAAATAAGACAATAATGTAATCTTATACCATAAAAGTATCAGTTTAGTCAATATTTCTTAAATTATATTTTTGAGATTTAATTCTTAATAAAAATATTACTTTGATTTAAAAAAATTTAATTAATTTTCTAAAATTTATATAAAACCCCGGTGACTTCCTACTTTCCCACTCCGTCACCAGAGCAGTATCATCGGCATAGAAAGGCTTAACTTCCGGGTTCGGAATGTAACCGGGTGTGGCCCTTTCATTATGGTCACCGGGAAATATTGCACACTTTTTATTTATCTTGCTCTATTAGATTTGTCGGGAGTAAAGTTAAACAAACTTTATGATTAAGGCTCACGACCTATTAGTACTGGTTAGCTCAAACTGTCACCAGTCTTACACATCCAGCCTATCAAACTCGTAGTCTACGAGAGGTCTTTAGTTCCCCCGAAGGGGAAAGGGAGATCTTATCTTGGGATTGGCTTCCCGCTTATATGCTTTCAGCGGTTATCCTAAATAAATGTAGCTACCCAGCTATGCTCCTGGCGGAACAACTGGATCACCAGAGATTTACTCATCCCGGTCCTTTCGTACTAGGGATAAATTCCCTCAAATCTCCTGTGCCCACTGTGGATAAGGACCGAACTGTCTCGCGACGTTCTGAACCCAGCTCACGTACCACTTTAATTGGCGAACAGCCAAACCCTTGGGACCTGCTCCAGCCCCAGGATGTGATGAGCCGACATCGAGGTGCCAAACAGCGTCGTCGATATGAGCTCTTGGACGCTATAAGCCTGTTATCCCCGGAGTACCTTTTATCCGTTGAGCGATGGCCCTTCCATGCGGAACCACCGGATCACTAAGCCCTGGTTTCCCATCTGTTCGACCTGTCGGTCTCACAGTTAAGCATCCTTATGCCTTTACACTCTACGGCTGATTTCCAAACAGCCTGAGGATACCTTTGGGCACCTCCGTTACACTTTGGGAGGTGACCGCCCCAGTCAAACTACCCGCATAACACTGTCTCCCAAAAAGATAATTTTTGGAGTTAGAACCTCAATACAATAAGGGTGGTATCCCAAGGTTGGCTCCACTGTAACTAGCGTCACAGTTTCAAAGCCTCCCACCTATCCTACACATACTGCACCAAAATCCAATATTAGGTTGCAGTAAAGGTTCACGGGGTCTTTCTGTCCAGCAGCGGGTAACCGGCATCTTTACCGGTACTACAATTTCGTCGTGCATCTCCTTAAGACAGTGCCCAAATCGTTACGCCTTTCGTGCGGGTCGGAACTTACCCGACAAGGAATTTCGCTACCTTAGGACCGTTATAGTTACGGCCGCCGTTTACTGGGGCTTCAGTTCAGAGCTTCTCCCGAAGGATAACCCCTCCCTTTAACCTTCCAGCACCGGGCAGGCGTCAGTCCCTATACATCGATTTTTTGTCTTAGCAGAGACCTGTGTTTTTGATAAACAGTCGTTTGGGCCATTTCACTGCGGCCTCTTCGAGCTCAGTATAAACATCACTCTAATGAGGCACTCCTTCTTCCGAAGTTACGGAGTTAATTTGCCGAGTTCCTTAAGGAAATTTCACACGTACGCCTTAGAATACTCTTCTCGTCTACCTGTGTCGGTTTGCGGTACGGACACATAAATAATTACTTAGCGGCTTTTCTTGGCAGTATAACATCAACAGGTTCATCCGACAAAAATCGAATTTCCCCGACTACCTTAGAGTTAATGGGTCCATATTAAAAGACCCCTCCTTGTCATCGGCCGTACTCAACCAACGGCACGGTCTGCTTAGCTTTCTGCGTCCCCGCATCGCAATAACATTATTTAGTGGTGCAGGAATGTTGACCTGCTTTCCATCGCCTACGCCTTTCGACCTCAGCTTAGGATCCGACTAACCCTGAGTGGACTGACCTTCCTCAGGAAACCTTAGACTTTCGGCGTTCCGGGTTTTTACCGGAATTATCACTACTCATGCCGGCAGAGTCTCTTCCTGATCAACATTAAATTTTACAATCTAAATCTTATATCAGGAATGCTCTCCTACCTATTTACTTGATAAATCAAACAAATACCACAGCTTCGGTATTATACTTTAGCCCCGTTACATCTTCGGCGCAAGAACGCTCGACCAGTGAGCTATTACGCTTTCTTTAAAGGATGGCTGCCTCTAAGCCAACCTCCTGGCTGTCTTTGTATCTTCACATCCTTTTCCACTTAGTATAAATTTTGGGACCTTAGCTGGTGGTCTGGGCTGTTTCCCTCTCGAATATGGAGCTTATCCCCCACATTCTGACTCCTACACTGTTGTTACAGGCATTCGGATTTTAGTTGGATTCAGTACTTCTCTCGAAGCCCTAGTCCATCAAGTGATCTACCTCCTGCACAAATCATGTAAGGCTAGCCCTAAAGCTATTTCGGAGAGAACGAGCTATCACGGAGTTTGGTTGGTCTTTCACCCCTATCCTCAGCTCATCCAAGAATTTTTCAACATTCACTGGTTCGGGCCTCCGTATGGTATTACCCATACTTCACCCTGGCCAAGGATAGATCACTCCGCTTCGCGTCTATTCCCAGTGACTAATTCGCCCTATTAAGACTCGCTTTCGCTTTGGCTCCGTTTCATCAACTTAACCTTGCCACTGAAAATAACTAGCCGGCTCATTTTACAAAAGGCACGCCGTCATCCATCAGAGATGGACTCCGACTGCTTGTAAGTATATAGTTTCAGGTTCTATTTCACACCCCTAACAGGGGTTCTTTTCACCTTTCCCTCACGGTACTAGTTCACTATCGGTCACAGAGTAGTATTTAGCCTTGGATGATGGTCCACCCTGATTCACACAGGATTCCTCGTGTCCCGCGCTACTTGGGAAATCTAACAGGAGAAACTATCTTTTCGCCTACAGGATTTTCACCTTCTACGATTAGCCTTTCAAAGCTATTCGGCTAAGATAATCTTTTGTAACTCCTTAAAAGTATCAGGCTACTTTTAGTTAGCTCCCACAACCCCATAAAGACAACGGACCTGACCTTTAACATCTTCACGGTTTGGGCTATTTCCTCTTCGCTCGCCGCTACTAAGGAAATCTCATTTGATTTCTTTTCCTCCAGGTACTATGATGGTTCACTTCCCTGGGTTTTCCTCCTAACATAAGTTAGGATATCCAATATTAATTGGGATGGGTTCCCCCATTCGGGAATCCCCGGATCAAAGCTCGCTTACAGCTCCCCGAGGCATTTCGTAGTTAGCCACGCCCTTCATCGACTCTCTGTACCAAGGCATCCACTATATACTCTTAATACCTTAATCAATAAGTTTAATAAACTTTACTTAAACCCGACAAATCTAATACAGCAACATAAATAAAAAAGTCAAAGAACTAAATATATTAAAAAAAATCTATTTCACTATTATTTACTTGGAGAATACCGGGCTCGAACCGGTGACCTTCGGCGTGCAAAACCGACGCTCTCCCAACTGAGCTAATTCCCCTTTAAACTAAGGGCTCAACCTGATATTGGTGGGCCTAGGTAGACTTGAACTACCGACCTCACGCTTATCAGGCGTGCGCTCTAGCCAACTGAGCTATAGGCCCTTAAGCGAACTCTTTCAAATCTGAGTAGAGTAAAATGTTACCTAAGAACTAAAATTTAGGTTTCTCTTTATAAGGAGGTGATCCAGCCGCACGTTCCCGTACGGCTACCTTGTTACGACTTCACCCCAATCACTAGCAACACCTTCGGCACGCTCCTCCTGCAAGCAGGTTAGAACAATGACTTCTGGCACCACCAGCTTTCGTGATGTGACGGGCGGTGTGTACAAGACCCGAGAACGCATTCACCGCGGCGTAGCTGATCCGCGATTACTAGCAATTCCAGCTTCATGCAGGCGAATTGCAGCCTGCAATCCGAACTGAGAATGGTTTTTAGGATTTGCTCCACCTTGCGGTATTGCAGCCCTTTGTACCATCCATTGTAGCACGTGTGTAGCCCTGGACATAAAGGCCATGCTGACTTGACGTCATCCCCACCTTCCTCCGGCTCGTCACCAGCAGTCCTCTTAAAGTATCCGACATTACTCGCTGACAACTAAGAGCAGGGGTTGCGCTCGTTGCGGGACTTAACCCAACATCTCACGACACGAGCTGACGACAGCCATGCAGCACCTCTATAGGTTCCTCCGAAGAGGATAGCCAACCCTTTCAGGTGGATAATGCCTACAGTTCAAGCCCAGGTAAGGTTCTTCGCGTTGCATCGAATTAAACCACATGCTCCACTGCTTGTGCGGGTCCCCGTCAATTCCTTTGAGTTTTAGCCTTGCGACCGTACTCCCCAGGCGGGATACTTAATGCGTTAGCTTCGATCTAGCAATAACTTGCAAAATCTAGTATCCATCGTTTACAGCTAGGACTACCAGGGTATCTAATCCTGTTTGCTCCCCTAGCTTTCGAGTCTCAGCGTCAGGAACAGTCCAGAAAGCCGCCTTCGCCCCTGGTGTTCTTCCCGATATCTACGCATTCCACCGCTACACCGGGAATTCCACTTTCCTCTCCTGTCCTCAAGTCAAACAGTATCAAAGGCAATTCCTCAGTTGAGCTGAGGGATTTCACCACTGACTTATTTAACCGCCTACACTCGCTTTACGCCCAATAAATCCGAGTAACGCTTGCCCCATACGTATTACCGCGGCTGCTGGCACGTATTTAGCCGGGGCTTCCTTTGGAAGTTAAGTCAAGTACAAATGATATTAGCATTTGCACATTTAATCCTTCCTGACAGAGGTTTACAATTACGAGAACCTTCATCCCTCACGCGGCGTCGCTGCGTCAGGCTTTCGCCCATTGCGCAAAATTCCCCACTGCTGCCTCCCGTAGGAGTCTGGACCGTGTTCCAGTTCCAGTGTGGCCGATCAGCCTCTCAGCTCGGCTACCCATCAAAGCCTTGGTAGGCCATTACCCCACCAACAAGCTAATAGGACATAAGCTCGTCTTTAAGCAAGAGGTCCCGAAGGATCCCCCTCTTTTTTCATAATACTTGTGTATAATGATGACATGCGGGATTAGCTCACCTTTCGGTAAGTTGTCCCCCACTTAAAGGTAGATTACCTATGCATTACTCACCCGTCTGCCACTCTACTTGCCCTCCGAAGAGGACTTTCGCGTTCAACTTGCATGTGTTAGGCACGCCGCCAGCGTTCACTCTGAGCCAGGATCAAACTCTCCAGTTTAATATTATGAAAGGCCGAAGCCTCCCAGAATCAAATTTGGAATTTTTAATCATACTTATCACTCTTAGGATTTACTCAGACACTCACTCTACTCAGATTTCAAAGATCCCAATTTTCTTCACCGAAGAAAAAACATCGATATTATACCTCATTTTTTTTGTTTGTCAACACAAAAAAATAAATTTTCGATAAAATTATAATATAAAAAAGATGTTTTTGATATTAAATAATATTAAATCTGCAATTTTTATTTTGTATACTAAGTAATATATAAAAATATGGGGAATTTAGATTAATTAACTACTTGATATTTAGAGTCAAATAGAATAGAATAATTTTTAAAAAAGATATAAAATATGAAAAAATATATTTCAATTAAAAGTAAATTTAGATTTTATTTAACATTACTTTTTATATTATCATTAATTATCTTAGATTTTATTTTTATTAAATATATAGATTTGTTTCTTTATTCATCAGTTATATTACTTGTCATTACGATAATAATAATGAATTTAATTATAAAAAAAATTACAAGACCAGTCAATGCAATAACCGAAGGTTTTAAAATGGTAAGTAAAGGGGACATGTCATATAGAATTAATAATAAAACTAATGATGAATTTACTCTTTTAGCAAATAATTTTAACGAAATGAGCGAACAAATTGCAAACATGATAAAAGAGCTTGAAAGAACACAAAAAGGCCTGGAAGAACAGGTGAAAGATCGTACAAACAGTTTACAGGAAGCAAATAAAAAATTAGAAGAAGCCATGAAAGAAATTAAAAGAACTCAACTAAAAACAATCCAAATCGAAAAACAAAAATCTTTAACTGATATAGTTGCTGGATTTGCTCATGAGATTAATAACCCCTTAAGCGGAATTATGGGTTATATAGAATTAATGCAATTAAAAAATGATATCTCACCTTATATAAAAGAAAAATTAGAAAATATAAAAAAACAAACTCTTAGAATCAAGAATATAATAGACGATGTAAAACAAATAAATCCTGAAAAAAGTCAAACCAAATTTGAAATAGATCTGTCAAATTTGCTTGAGAAATTAATAAAGATAAAAACAAATAAAAAAGAAAATCAGCTAATATATTTTGAGAAACAATTTATTGATAAGAACTTAATTGTTTTTGGAAATCATTTTGCTTTATGGCAAACATTTGAATATATTATAGATAACTCAATTGAAGCAATAAATGAAAAAACAATTGAGAATGGTAAAATGAAGATAATATTAAAAAAATCTATTGATAATACTCAAGTGATAGTAGAAATAATTGATAATGGAGAAGGATTTAAAAACATTGAGAAAGCTTTTGATCCATTTTTTACAACAAAAAAAAGAACTCAAAATAAAGGAATAGGATTATCTATAGCCTATAATCTAATCCAAGAACATAAAGGAAATATCTTTATAAGTAATTATGAAAAAGGCGCAAAAGTAACAGTTTATCTACCTTTAATTAATGAAAATAAGTCAATTTCCAAAACATAATAGCTGGAGGATAAAATGTTAAAAAAAATGAGAGAACAATTTAAATCCTTATCATGGACACTATGGATTGTTATAATTGTTTTTATTGGAGGTTTTATAATATTTAACCAGGGGGGATTAGGTAGTAAAAACCCAAGTGAAAGCAAAACTACACTGGTTTCAATTAATGGAGAAAAAATAAGAGTAGATCTATTCAAAAAAAAATTATACCAAATTCTTAAAAACTACCAGCGTCAGCTTAAAAATAATTTTAACAAATCAATCATAACTCAATTAAGATTACCAGAACAAATATTACAAAGTATTATAAATTCAAAAATAATTGAAAATGAAGCAAAAAAATTAAAAATTAGAGTAACTAATGCTGAATTAAAAGGCAAAATCCTAAATTATCCTGCTTTTCAAAAAGAAGGAAAATTTATTGGAGTTAAAGAGTACGAAAACTTACTAGCCTATAATAGAATAAATATAAAAGATTTTGAAAATGATTTAAAAAAAGAGATAATTGCAGAAAAACTAAAAGAATTAATAACCAGTGGTCTGGTTATTAACAGTGATACTTTGAAAATGAAATATAAAAAAGAAAAAGATATGGCTGAATTAGAATTCATTGTTTTAAAACCTGATCGAATCAAAACTAAAATTAAAGTAAATGAAAATGAATTAAAACAATACTTTAATGAACATAAAGAAGAATTCAAAACTCCTGAGAAAAGAGAGGGAACCATTATAGTATATAAATATAACGAATTTAAAAATGAGATTAAAATATCAAATAAAGAGTTATATGATTATTTTAAGAAAAATAAAAAAATGTTCTTTACACCTGAAAAAACAAAGCCTTCCAGAATATTTATAAAATACAATGAAGAAAATAGAGAAGAAATATTGAAAAAAGTTGAAAAATTAAGCAAAGAACTAAACATAGAAAATTTCTCTAAAAAGGCAAAAGAATTCTCTCAAGATGACAAGGCTGAAAACGGAGGAGATTGGGGTTATTGGCAATGGAAAAACTTTACTACACAGGAGTTAACTATTATTGAACGTCTTAAAGAAAGCCAGATATCCTCTCCGATCGACACATTAAATGGATTCTCAATTATTTATATCACTGAAAAAACCCCAGAAAACCAACAAAATTTTAAAACAGCCAAAAAAAAGATAAGAGATATAATTGAAAGAGAAAAACTAACCAGCTTTGTAAAAAGCAAATTGGGAAAGGTATATGCAAAATTAAAAAACAAAAAAAATATTGAAGATAAAGCAAGGGGACTTGGTATAAAAACAATTAAAACTAAAGCTTTATCAAATGGACAATCTATTAAAGACTTAGATGAAGTTGGCTATATCTCAAGAAAATTATTCACTTTAAATAAGAACGAAACAATTTTCCCGGTTGAATTTATAAAAGGAATTGCAATTGTGCAATTATCAAAAATAATAGAACCTGAAATTGAAAAATTTGAAAATATAAAAGAAAAAGTGCAAGAAAAAATAATACACATAAAAAAAATGAATCTATTAATAGACAATGCTAAAGAAATCTCAAATATATTAAACAATCTAAACACGAAAAAAAATTTAAAAGAAGGATTTCTTAAAAAAAATAATTTAAGTTCAACTGATTTTACATATAAAAGAGGAAACAAATTATCTTTTCTCCCACCCCAAAAAGGACTTGATAACCTTATTTTCTCTTTAGATTTAAATAAATACTCAAAACCAATAGAATACAAATCAGAAATTGTTATTTTAAAAATAAAAAACAAAAAGATTTCAAGTAAATATGATTTTGAAAACGACAAGACAGAATTTTACATGAAAAAGAAGAATGAATTTAAAAACATTTTTTTCACCACATATATGTTAGATAAAAGGAAGGATTATAAAATTTCATTCAATCAGGAATTATACACAGAAGTAAAAGAACAAGTACTTTCAAGATATAAATAGGATAAGAAGTGAAAGCGGAAAAAATACAGCTTGTTAATTTTTCAAATAAACAATATAATAATGGTTAATGAAATACATTATATTTAGCGACATTCACAGTAACTTAGAAGCCTTTGGGAAATTTTTAACTCTTAAAAGGGTAGAAACCTATGATAGATTACTTTTTTTAGGAGATCTTGTAGGATATGGTCCAAACCCAAATGAAGTAATAAATCTATTTAAAAAATTGAAAAATTTACATAGTGTAAGAGGAAATCATGATAAAGTTGTTGCTGAAATCGAATCTTCATCATTCTTTAATCCTGTTGCTGCTTTCTCTGCTGAATGGAATAAAAATCAAATTACAGAGAGCAATAAGAAATTTATAAAAACCTTAGAAAAAGGACCGGTTATTGTCGACCATTTTATTACTATTTGCCATGGCTCAACTTTTGATGAGGACTATTATGTGTTCTCAATCTTTGAAGCTAAAGAATCATTCAAGTTCATGACTACATCAATCGGTTTTTTTGGGCATACCCATTTCCCAATTATTTACTTACTAAGAAATGGGAAAATAGACTCTGTACCTTTAACCAAAAATATAAAGATAAAACTTGATCCAAACACTAAATATTTAATAAACCCAGGTTCAATCGGCCAACCAAGAGATAGAAATCCGAATTCAAGTTTTATAACCTTAGACTCATCCAAAAAGGAGATAACTTTCCAAAGGTATACATATAATATAAGAAAAGCACAAAAAAAAATAAGAGACGCTGGACTTCCAGAAATGCTTGCAAGCCGCCTGGAATCGGGCGTATAAAAAGGGAGGCTTAAAATGTCTGATGAAAAGATGAAACATTTTATTGACTCAATATTAAACGAAAAAATGCGTTTAATCATTTCAAAAACAGACTTATTAAAAAAAGAAATTGCAGCTAATTTAGAAAACATAACAAAATTAGATGACTTCTTCTCATATACGATACCCAAATACCTGGAAAAAAAAGAAGAAAATCTTGAAGAAGAAAAAATCAGCCTATTACATAGATATACAATAAAAATTTCTACTTCTTCAAATCAAATGGATTTGATTGATAATTTATTAGAAGGAATAAATCTTTTTTGCAGTAGAGCTGCCCTTTTTTTATTACGAGATGATAAATTTGTAGGATGGGCTGGTATAGGATTTTCAAATAAGGATGGTGAAATTGGAAACAATGAGGTAAAAAAAATATTCTTTTCATTTTCAGCAAATACAATTCTCAAACATATTATAAACAACAAAAATAAATACTCTGGCGGACCTTTATCACAACCGGATGATCATCTTATATATAGTAGATTTGGTGGAAATAAACCCAATAAAATATTTGTTCTGCCTTTTTACGTCAGTGGGAAAGCTCAAGCAGCAATTTACGCAGATTCTTATAGTGATAAAAAAATTGGAGAAAAAGAAATTGAGATAATTTCAACAATTGGAGAGATGAGTCTTAACTTACTTCCATTCAGACAAAAATTTCTCTCAAGGGTAAAGACAAAAGAATTCGCAGAAGAACCTAAAAAAGAACCCCCCAATCTTAGAGATTCAACTGATGCACGTTTTTTCCACTCAACAAAAAGAAATGATCCCGAGCGAAAAGCAAGAGTAATTATAAATGATATGGTATTATATAATAGATTAATCATAGATGATGCTAGAACAAACAAAACCCTCTATAAAACTCTAAAGAGTACAATATCGCAAGCAAAGGAAGAATACTCAAGAAAATTTGATGATATTTCAATATTTGAAGAACAGCTTGTTAAAATACTTGCAAAAGGAGACAAAGAAGCATTAAAAGGCTACCCGTTTGAAACTACTTTTTAGAAGCAACACCTTAAAAAAGATTTTTATAAGCGAATTAGTCTTAATATTTTCAATATTCTCTTCTTTTTTAATAGTAAATATTATAAAAAACAATAAAGAAAATAATTATCAAGCAACAGCTATTAACAAACATCTTTTTAAGAATTACAGAACCTTAAATCTGTTTTTAAGAATAGAAAAGAATTTTGATTTGAATGAGAATTATGAAAGTAACATAAAAAACCCTTTCATTAACGATGTATTTAAAATTAAGGCCGCAGAATCTTTTCTTGAAAAACAAAAATACAGCAAAATACCATCCTTATTAAATAATATAGATAATAAACACATCTATATTTCAAAAAAAAAATTTGGGTTGCATCTAAGACACCTTTACTCTCAGAAAAAACACAAGCATATAATTAAACTATTAAATTTAACATCTATTAATAATTTTGATATCAAATTGATTTTAATTGGCAGTTTGATAAAAACAAAGAATGTATCAAAAGCATTTGAGATTTTCGAGGATGTGTTCAAATATCACAAGTTAAAGGATTTTAAAAACATATTACCGAAAAATCATTTAACCTCATTTATTAGAAATCTCGATTATGATTACTTGTATAAAAAATTCAAGTACCTTGCAGAACATAATCAATTTCAAGAGATATTTAAAGAAAAAAGTTACATAAAAGCTCCTCAATTAGTAAATCTATTTTATGCTGAATATTATTACAAAAAAAAAAAATACAGCAGAGCAAGAAAAATATTGAAAAAGATAAAATCAAAAAGGTTAATTAACCATAGAAGAAAAATAGAAATAAAAATTGATATAAGACTAAATAATTATAAAAATATATTAAAAGAAATAGATAGCTTGAAAAATGATCTGGAAATCTACCCTGAACTCTTATTTAATTCAGCTGCTATATTCCTTTTAAAAAATAAATTTTATCTATCAACAAAATTATTTGATAAATATATTGGCCTGCAAAATTTTGAAAATCCAAAATTTTGGAAAGCCTTATGGCTTTCAGCATGGATTAATTTCAAACAGAACAATAAAAATATATCAATACACTATTTTGAAAAAGGAACGCATTCTACAATCCCTTCATACAGGATTGCAAATGAATACTGGTTAGGAGAGTTAAAAAAAAGAAAACCAAAAAATCTTGAGAAATATCCATTCTCCTATTATTTTGTAAAAAGATTTAATATAAATAATAGAAACAAATCTGAAACTAACAATATTTCCTTTATTCACAAGTTAGAAGCTTTTACCAATCTTATAAATGAAAAACAGAGTGCCATTTTCAAAAAAATAGTAAAAGAGTTAAAAATGTTACTAAAATATAATCTAATTGAAGAATCTTTTGACTTGATAGATTGGGCAAAAAATGAAAAACAACTTAATTATTCAGACAAAAACATGTTAAGTATTATAAAATCATTAATCTATTTAAAACAGGAAAATTTTTACAAATCATTTGTTACATTCAAAAATAATATCAACGGTTACCAATCTATTATCTTACCAAAATTTTTAAAAGAGATTTACTTGCCAATAAAATATAAAACCCTGATTATAAAATATAGTAAAATTAACAAAATAGACCCTTATCTTGTTTTGGCACTTATCAGAGAAGA
>JAUWNT010000082.1 GCA_030612495.1 Candidatus Aminicenantota bacterium | reverse complement strand
AGTCTCGATAATAGATCTCCTTAAGTTCAGGTTTTGAAAACCCTAAAGAAACTTCAAAATCCAGTTTATTTTTCATCTTAGAAAAAATTGTTACAGAGCCTTCATCTGAAAAAGTTTCTATCTCTTTTGTTTTTCCTTTTCTCTCACTTTCTAAGCTTTCTCTATTTTTTTCAAGCTTTTCTCTATCAAAATCTAATAATTCTCTTTTGCTATATTCTCCAGAAACTGGATCTTTATCCATAATCTCTATATTTACACCATCTTTTATGTTTTCGATTTTCTTTCTTAAATTTCTATCTCCTGAAGAAATGATTTCAAATATGATAATTTCATCTTTAACAGATAGACCTGATTTAACTAAAGCCTTATGCTCATGAGTATATACCAACGATAAATACACTTTCTTAGCTTTATTACTATGTGCAATAAAAACATAACTTCCTCTTGTGTCTCTTAAAATTTCATCTTCCGGAAGAACAATAATGTTTTTATGTGTTTTTGTTAACACTCGTACAATCACTTTCATACCTGGGGACAATTTAAGATTCTCATTACTAACTAGAATATTTGAACCCTTACTCGGTTTTTTCCATGAAAAATTTTCCTTAATTCCCTTAAATGATATAGAAATATCCTGGCTCTTTGAAATTATTTCATTTTCCTCATCCTGCAATACAATCTTCATAACAGAATTATCTCCCTCTTTATAAGGATAGATTTCACCTTCATAATTAGTAAATTCCTTAAAAGTTCCCAACTCGATTTTTCTAACTTCTACTTTTATAGCTCTGTTAAGCTGTTCTTTATTTTGTTTTATATCTTGAGTAAAAAGATTTAAAACCAATAACACAACAAAAAAAATAATTAAAACCTTTTTCATTTTTACCTTTTTTTTTATTTTTTATTTTTAAAATCTAAAATTTTATTTTTTAAAACTACTATAAAAAAAATAAAATCCACATATATATCTTTTAAACTTGCCACATATTTAATTGTTTGCTTGATTTTTGATATTGATACCTTTTTATTGCTCGTTGAAGAAAATTTCAGTACCAAATTAGCAATTTGCCACCAATTAAGCTTGTGTTTGAAAAGCGGAACATAACCCTGCGCAGCAGGAAGAGTATGCACACGTTTCATATCGGATTTTTTTGACCATGAAAAATTCTCCGGAATTATACCCTCCTTTTTTGCAATCTCTTCTAAAGGAGTACCAGGGTAAATGTGTAAAATGGCAGTGGATATATCTGCCTGAGGATTAATAGTCTTAATCTCTTTCATGATTTTTATTGTTTCCTGTGCTTCAGCCCAGGTCTCAGTGTAATGTGAAAATATAAAAAAGGGTCCGGGTATAAAATCAAACTCTTTTGACCATTCAACAAATTTATAAGCTTTATCAATCTCAAAATGTTTATTTACAATATCTTGCCTCACTCTCGAAGCTCCGGCTTCAATTCCGAAATATCCCATTTCAAGACCAGCTTTTCTCATTTTTTCAAGTAAAGGTTTATCAATAATATCTATACGGAATTCATTTGAAAATTTTATATTGAGCTTTCTCTCGATTATCATATCCATAATCCTATTTAAGCGTTCAGAATTGTAATTTAGGGTATCATCATAAAACCATATAAACTCAGCTCCATACCTATCCATAAGAAGCTCAATTTCATCTAAAACCTTTTTGGGTGAATATCCACGCATCTTACGTCCCCAATTTACAGGCGTAGCACAAAAATAGCAATTAAAGGGGCACCCTCTTGAAGTTATAATATTCTGGGCTCTTCTCCTCCTTCCATCCCTTGTATCAATGTAAAAATTATATTTATCAATAGGTATAAGGTGTCTTGCAGGAAAGGGAAGCTCGTCAAGATTTTCAATCTTTTTCCTCTCCCCAGTGAATAATATTTTCCCATATTTATCTCTATAATATATTCCTTTAACTTTTGAAAGAGAATCTCCGGTTTTTATAGCCTCTGCAAAATCAATTATAGTATTTTCACCCTCACCTATTGAAAGAACATCAACATCCCTTATGTGGATCAGTGTATCCATTTTTGCCATCGAAATATGAGGACCCCCAAGAATAGTAACTATATTTGGGTTTACTTGCTTAGCTATTTTAGCCAGTTTAAAACTTTCAAAACGGTTTTCTGTTGTAGTTGTAACCCCAACAGCATCAGGTTTTGAATCTTCTATTTTTTTAGCAATATCTTTCCAGTCATACCCCAATATATCAGCTGGCACGATCTCAATATCATAACCCCTTTTTTCTAAAACCGCTCCTAAGAATAAAACTCCTAAAGGAGGCATTGAGCTATCATCAGACCAACGCTGCGCCACATACCCTTGAGGAGGAATAAATATTTGAAATTTCAATTTTATAACCTTTTTAAGTTAGAGATAGTATCACTTTAAACAAAAGAAATCAATTTGAAACATAATCAATATGATTTAAAAGTTAATAGTGTATTGCTTTTATTTTTGAAAAACAAAGTTTGAAAAAAAAGCTATATTGTGTTATTTATAGATATATGAGGAAGTCATTCTTTTTAATACTATTCTTAGTAACACTTAATATTTTCTTAATTCCTGACAATAAAAATTGTTTTACAATTATAGTTGGGAAAAATGCCAGTGCTGATGGTTCTGTTATTATTGCTCACAATGAAGATGATCAGGGTAAACTATTTGTGAATGTTCATAAAATCCATTCAACTCTTCACAAAAAAAACGAATTAATTAAATTAAAAAATAATGGATATATTACTCAAATAAGAAAAACATCAGGTTTTCTGTGGCTTGAAATACCTGGCAAAGACTTTAGTGATTCTTATTTTACTGAGAACGGTATTGTTGTTACTTCAAATGCATGTCAATCAAAAGAAGATAAAGGAGATATAACACATGGTGGAATAGGATTTCTTCTTAGAAGAATAATTGCAGAACGGGCAAAATCAGCAAGAGATGCTGTTCAAATAGCTGGAAAATTAATAGAGAAATTTGGGTACTATTCATCTGGCCGCACATTGTGTGTTGCAGATTCAAATGAAGGTTGGATACTTCATGTCATAATGGGAAAACACTGGATTGCAAAAAAGGTTCCAGACAATCATATTGCTGTGATTTCAAATCGTTTTACAATTAATAAAATTTCTCCAGCAGACAAAAAAAGATTCCTTGGCTCTCCTGATATTATTGAATATTCAATAGTAAAGGGTTGGTTTGATTTAAAAAAAGAGGGAATAATAGACTTCTCAAAATATTATAAAAACTTACAGGATATAAAAAACATAAAAAATATTCTAAAACAATGGAAGTTTAAAGATCTCGAAAATAAATTTAACCTTACTGAAATCAACTCAAATAAAGGAAACCTTAAAGCAATGAAAAATATTTTAAATCAATGGAGAAATAAGAGCCTTCAAAAGAAATTCAACTTTTCTAAAATTTACTCAAATTCAGATAATTATAAATCAATGCGAAATATTCTCAGACAATGGAGAGGAATAAGCTTATTAGCAGAAGAGAAATACGTAATGGATAAACCATTACCATTTTCATTCATTCCGAAAAGAAAAGTAAAAGTTAGAGACTTATTTAAGGTTTTAAGAGATCATTTTGAAGACACTGAATATGATTTATCAAATAATTATAAGAATGGCTCTCCAAACTCAACTAAAAATAGAACTATATGCACAAAATCAACACAATATTCATTTGTTGCAAAACTCAGAAATGACATGCCTCAAGAGATAAAAGATATTGTCTGGATTTGCTTTAGAAGACCAGATTCAAATGCTTACACTCCATGGTATTTTTCTGTTGATTCCACTCCCTCTGGATATACATATGGAAATTCAAAAGATGCAATAAACAACCATTTTAAAAAGGAAAATGTTTTTTTTAAATCTAATACAAGCTATGCTTTCTGGAATTTTGCAAAACTTTCAGAACTTGTTGACTTAGACTACAAAAATCGGATTAAATTGGCAAAAAAGGAGTGGAGAAATTTTGAAAATTACTCAATAAAAAATCTCAAAAAAAAGGAAAAAGAATTCTTATACTTGCTTGGAAAAAACAAAAATATTGCCATTAAAATAATAACAAATTACACTCATAGCCTTGAATATAGAAAATGGTTTCTTGCAACTGAATTGATAAAAACTATGGAAAAATAACCTTATAAGATAATTTTCTTAATTCTAAAAACTATTCATCTTACTTTACTTTTATTATTATCAAAGTAAAATCATCTCTGAATTTTTTACCATGGCTAAAACTATATATTACTTTGTAAAGTTTTTCTGACATTTTTTTAGTAGAAAATTTCCTGTTTTTTTTTATAAAATCAATAATGGCCTCCAGGCTAAACTCTTCATCATCTGGATTCTCCACTTCAGGGACTCCATCCGTAAAAGCAACAACAATATCTCCCTTTTTTAGTTGGATAGTCTCTTTCTCATACTTAGCATTTCCAATAAAACCTGTAAGGAAGCCTCCCTTTGATAATCTGATCACTTTACTTTTTGAAATCAAAAGAGGCTCAATATGGCCTGCATTTACATAAGTTACAGATTTTTTTTCATCATCAAAAAGCATCCAGACCAAAGTAATAAACCGATTCCCTCTAGTTAGGTCGCAAATCAATGAATTTGCTTTAGAAATAAATTTTGCTGGCTCAAAAAAGTAAAGTTCATTTAAAGAGTGGAAAACTGCTTGAGATGACGCTGCTAACAAAGCTGCAGACAAACCTTTCCCCTCAACATCTGCAATGAGAACAGGAGTCATACCTTTTCTCTCTTTTAGAATATCATAATAATCTCCACCTACTTCATTTATTGGTTTGTAAATAATTGAAATCTCAAAATTTTTTAGTTCAGGGATTTTCTGAGGTAACAAAGAAAGTTGAATATCTCTGGCTATTTTAATTTCATGCTCAATTCTTTTACTCTCGATTATATGCTCAATCATATATGCATTATCAATTGCACTTGACGCAAATCTCGAAATAAAAAAAGAAAATTCAATATCTTCAGAACTAAGCTTAATTCTATTAAACTTATAACCTAAACCAAGCACGATTTTTCTTTTCTTTGATTCTGAAATATTAACTAAATAATGAATCTGTTTTGATAACAAGAAGTTTTTTATATAATCAAACTCCTCAGACAAATCATCAACTTTTAAATAAAATACCCCCTCATTGGTTTTTTTTATCTCCTTAAAAAATATCTCCAGCTCATTTTCTGATAATTTAAACCCTCGTTTTCTAAATAACTCATTTTCTGAGTCAAAAAAAAAGGTTTTTGATACGCCCATCTGACCCATTAATGTAGAAAAGTAAATTCTTATTATACTATCAATATCAAAAGATGAATATAAAGAAGAAGAAAATTCATATATGGAATTGAACTGAAATTGTTTTAATTTCAATTCCTTTTTTAAACTATCTATTTTTTTTTCTTCCATTTAATCATCTCACAATAATTTATATCATCTACTGTCTTATATATAAGTGAATCCATAATACTTTTAATCAGCTTAACACCCAAGCCGCCCTTTCTTTTTCTTTTAATCAACTTATTTATATCCACGCTTTTTGTATCAAAAATTGGAGGAATGCCTCTAAAAATAATCTTTATCTTTAAACCCCGTGTATTTGAGAAATATTCAAGTTTTACGTTTTCATTTTTTTTATAATTATATGAATGTTTCATGACATTGGTTATTGCCTCATCAACAGCAAGCGCAATCTTTTGTGAATCAGAATTAGAAAAATGATTTAAGGTTGCAACATGTTTGGTAATGCCTACAATCATCTTTAATAAATCAGTTTTTGAGGGAATATTAATTGAAAGCTGGGGTTTTTCAGGAAACATTTTTAAATTTATTCAAAGCAATTTGTTCATCTTTTAGGAAATCATATATTTCAGTAAATCCAACTAAATCAAAAATTTCATAAACTCTTTTATTAACACAACAAAGTTTTATATCACCTTGTTTTTCTCTTATTTCATCCAAATATCCCATAATGATCCCCATACCAGCAGAACTAATGTAAGTAAGCTCATTGCAGTTCACAACAATTTTTACAATATTGTTTCCAATTAGTTTTAATACCTCCCTCTCAAATCTTCCTACATTATGAGCATCTAAATGTCCCTTGAGATAAATAACACCCATCTTATCTTCAACCTTTGACCTAATATAAAATTGTTTCATATTAACACCTCAAATCTAAATAATTAAAAACTTATTCTATAATATACAAAACTATATTTCAACCAAACAAATTTCAATTTTTTATAATGTGCTTGCTGTAAATACCTTAAGTTTGTACTAAGTCTGTCACAAAAAAGTTACACCTTATTATATTGTGTCCTGAAAACAGGACATAAATTAGAAAAGTGTCCTAAAAATGTGACACTTTAATCCCGTTTTTGCTGGCATTAAAATTGCATACTTCTTTTTGGGGGCAAAAATCAATAAATATTTTTATATAAAAGTCCAAAGAATTTAAGGAGCCAATATGAAATATAACAAAATTTTACTAACAATGATTCTTGTTGTAGTAATGAGTGGATTAATATGCGCTCAGGCATATTCATCAAAGATAATGGGTAAGGTTACAGATAAGCATGGCACAGCTTTACCCGGAGTTTATGTTTATGCTTTAAATCCGAAAATGGCTGGATCTGCATGTGCTATAACCGATAAAAATGGTGTTTATCGTCTTTTCAGTTTACAGCCCGGAACATTCACTATTAAGTTTGAATTAGAAGGTTTTGGAACAATCATAAGAAAGAATATTGCTATTAAACCAGGGCAGACTTTATGTTTAAAGATTAAAATGTCAGTACAGGATATTGGAAGAACTATTATAAAAGAGGGTGAAGCTCCAATTATTGATGTTAAGAGTACTGCATCGCAAATGACACTCTCAAAAGAGGAAATAGAGAGATTGCCAAAAGGCAGAGATTTTACATCTCTTGTTGCACTCATGCCTTCAGTAAATAATGAGAGATGGCTTTCAGGAATATCAGTAGATGGAGCATCAGGAGCAGAGAATCAGTTCTATATTGATGGAATGGATACAACTGAGCTTTATTATGGAACATCAGCATTGAGTGTAGCATATGATTTTGTAGAAGATGTACATATAAATACAAGTGGATATCAGGCAGAATTTGGAGGAGCAATGGGAGGAGTTATAAATGTTATAACACGTTCAGGAGGAAATGAGTTTCATGGTGAATTAATTGGTTATTACAAAGGTAATAAACTTACAGGAAAAGATAGAGATATTCTTCGTAACAATCCATTGGACTACAGCAAAGCTGAATATGTAAATTATCAGGATATATATGGAAGGGATGATTATGAGAGATTTGATATAGGTTTTAATTTAGGCGGATATATTCTAAAGGATAAGGTATGGTTTTTCGGAGCTTTTTTACCTGTATTTACAAAACAAGTAAGACATATCAAATGGTTGAGTGCCACTATTCCAGAGAGTCATTTTGATAAAAAATGGACATATTGGAATTTTATCACAAAAGTAACAGCACAGCCATTTAAGGATCTTCGTGTTTCAGCAAGTTTTGTAAATAACTGGCATAAAGAGAGAGGAGAAATTCCAGGCAGAG
The DNA here is from genome assembly GCA_030612495.1 of Candidatus Aminicenantota bacterium. Lineage (GTDB taxonomy): Bacteria > Acidobacteriota > Aminicenantia > UBA2199 > UBA2199 > JAUWNT01. The sequence goes on along the minus strand of JAUWNT010000082.1, from coordinate 2,053 downwards.
CAAGTGGACCTGCATGGGGAGAAAATTATGGATTTGATTTTCCAAACTGGACAGCAACTGGCTCTCTGGATTATAAAGTTGCAAAGAATTTACTCATTAGTTTAAGAGGAGGATTTTTCCACACAAATAAGAACAATCAGCTTGTAACACAAACAGAGCCAAGATGGAAACTTGGATCTTACAGTTGGTGCTATGTGACATCAACACACGTTTTTGATGGAACCCCTTTGCAGATCCCCGATGAGTATCAGAGGCCTTATGGATGGTCTAATTATAGTTATAATGATGGTTTTGAAACAAAAAAACAGATTCGTGAAAGATCAAGTGCTAATCTTGATTTTAACTATTATTTAACTGCATTAGGTGAGCATTCGATAAAAGCAGGTGTGCAAATTGTGAGAACTGATATAGAAGTAGATAATACATATTCAAATCCTAATATTATATTTAGATGGGGTAGTACATTCACATGGAATGGTGTGACCTATTCAGGTACATATGGAATATATGAAGTGAGAGGCATGGATACAGAACATAGCAACCCTATATATGGTACTTATGAAAATACAAACTCAACACGCTGGACAATATATTTACAGGATAGCTGGACAATTGGGTATAAATTTACCATTAACATTGGCATAAGAGCTGAAAAAGAGGATATCCCATCATTTAGTGATTTACCAGAATATCAAGAAGCACCGATTAAGTTCAGTTTTAAAGACAAAATCGCACCAAGGATCGGATTTGTTTATGATGTATTCGGAGACTCTTCTTTGAAGGTTTATGCAAGTTATGGAATTTATTATGATGTTATGAAACTATATATGGCTGAAGAATCATATGGTGGATTTAAGTGGAAGAGTTCATATTTTACTCTTGATACATACAAATGGAATGAGATCGGAATAAATGGGAATTTTCCTGGAACATATATAAAAACATTAAACCGACGTGAACCTTACTATTACTTTCTTAGAATTGATCCTGATTTAAAACCAATGAGCCAAGAGGGAATAGTTTTTGGAGCTGAGAAGAAGATAATGGAGAATGTAGCAATGACTTTTCGTGTTGTTAATAAACATTTAAGATATGCAATTGAAGATGTTGGGAATATGATTACAGGAGGAAGGAGTTTTATCTGCAATCCTGGATATGGATGGTCATTAACATGGAAGAATGGTGGTGAATTGTCTGATGAATTCCCTGAAACTCCAAAAGCAAAGAGAGAATACTGGGCAGTTAATTTAGGAATAGAGAAGAAGTTCAGCAATAACTGGTGGGCAGGAATTTCATATACATGGAGCAGGTTAACAGGTAATTACTCAGGTCTTGCAAGTTCTGATGAATATGGAAGAAACAAACCAAATGTTGAGAGATTCTTTGATCTCTGGTTCTTAGCATATGATAAACAGCTGAATAAGATCGATGGTCCATTACAAACAGACAGGACACATCAGTTCAAGGCATATGGTTCATATGTATTCCCATGGGGATTAACTGTAGGAATGACAGCATATGCAATGAGTGGGACTCCAGTTTCTACAGAATACCAGGTCTGGGCTGATGGATATTTCCCATTTAACAGGGGGGATCTTGGAAGAACTCCATTCTTAATGTGGGCAGATCTTTATGTTGAATATGCATTGAGGATTGGTAAGACTAAGTTTGTATTCAGTGTAAATGTTGAAAATGTATTTGATGTTAAGACTGCACAGAGAATATGGAATATGCCTTCTGAGCAGAATGTACCAATATCAGATGATGATCTTCTTGCAAATTCATGGCAGTTCAGTGACTATGATCTATTTCCAGATCCGAAATTTATGAAAAAAATGGATTTTTTTCCTCCAATTGAAGCAAGAATTGGTTTAAAATTCGTATTTTAATTCAAGCGATAAATTAAGATCACTCAATAATAACATAAGCTATTGCATACTCTTTTGTGTGGGAAATTGAAAGATGAATTTGTTTACATTTCATATTTTTGAATTTTTCTAATGTTTTTCCATGCAATTCAATTTTAGGCTTTCCCAAATTATCATTTTTAATT
>JAUWNT010000245.1 GCA_030612495.1 Candidatus Aminicenantota bacterium | reverse complement strand
AAAGTTCCCTGATGTTAAAGTAGTTGTCCATGCATTTAGAATTAATGAATTTAATGAATAATCACTCAGTGGATTGTATCCGTCAAAATTTCTGTCATAAGCTATCCAAAGTAAAGCTTCTAAAGGTGTACAGTATTTGCGTTTTGCTTTTAATCCTTCATCCAATATTACTTCAAAGACGGCCTTGTTTTCATTTGATAATACCAAGCAAGCAATTTTTTCAAGTGCATTCCTATTTCTAACTGTATTCTCTTTTAAATCGGGCAGTTTAAGCAATTCTTGATATAATTCGGGATAAACAATTTTTAATTGTTCTGTGGCTGGCAAATTTTCTTTGTCTTTCATAGTAGAATAAGAATTCATTGAAAAAATAATAAGAAGAAATAGAACAATAAAAATTTTTAAAATAAATTTAAATCTGATCATAGTAGTTAAACCTCCAACTCTTGTATATTAAAAGATACCTTAAAAATTAACATAAAGAAATAGGGACCTGTCTATTTATCCCAATCCTGTTTTAACATTTTCGGTTTTTGTTTCTTTAACTCTTTAGAATCTTTTTTTTCTTCTCTGGTATCCTGAATCCAATTCAAAGAAAATTCTTTAAAAGGATCACTGCCTAACCGTTCTTTTCTTTCTATTTGGTTAACCTCAGTCTATATTTTTAATTGAAATTCTTATTTCTTTAATTAGTTTCAATTATTATAATTTCTCATTTTCAATAAGATATAGATAATAGCTTAAATCCAAGGAATCAAGTAATTCTGGATAGTATTGAGAAGTATAATATGCCACCGTTCCAAGGACTATCCTATCATTTTCCTTTAGCGTTAGTGGACGCCATTTAGTTGTGGGCAAACTGATTCTTTTAGATAGGTCTATGGGGGTAGCGAATCCAAGTGTTTTGGTTATATTCCACAACTCCTCATCATTTTTTTTGCAAACATACACGTTCTTGAACATTTTCGCCGTTAATTCAGGGAAAGCACTGCCAAAACCCAAACCTTTTATTAAAAACCGGCTTATTCTAGAGTGAGCCTCCTCTGGTAGAACCTTCACCCCAAGTTTTTTCTGAATTATATCAGATATTCTTTTCCGCTTTCTTTCACGGGTTTCGGCGCCAGAAGGCGTAAATAGATCATTTAAAATTAAACCAGTGGCGCTCTCCCATAATGGCCAATATATAAAATCAGCAAATGTATCAGGTTTCCCCCCATGTTCTTTTTTGAAATCGTCAAGGCGTTTCTTTTCAGATTTCTGCATATCTTTTATTATATTGTCAAAAATCATATCTTGCATGGAGAGCATTTTATTTAATATATCCAACTTGTTACCTATGGCATAACCCAATACTGCTCCGGTTTCATATCCAAGCTGAAGTAATGAGATACAGGTGGCTAAGGACATATAATGTTTTTCGAAAAGCTTATTCCTGGTCAGAGACTCTACTATTACATTTGCCAGGAAACCCTGCAAGTTTATATATACTTCCTTTTTTGACATCTACTTACTCCTTTTTATAATTTCTTTACAAAGGTCTAAATAATCTTTAGCACCATAACTATTAGATTTATATTCAAAAATAGTTTTACCAAAACTTGGGGCCTCTGCCAAAGATATATTATCTCTAATTAAATTTATTTGACATTTGCCATACATCTGTATTATTCTAAAACTAGATTTAAAGGTTCCACCCTGCTAATAAGAGACCAGGGGTCTCTTCGAAAGATAGGCAGGGTGGTCATTTTTTTATGTAAGGAAACTTTAGTTCCGAAGAAACATCCGCACTCATATTTGTTTCCTCCATTTTTCGTAAATTTAATTATTGAATTTACGGGAACCCACAAGCTATTTATAATAAATAGTTTTCCCGGTTTTGAAAATATCAAATTCGCTTTTTATTTTATTTCCTTTATTAACTGCATTGTATGGTCTTATCTCCCCATCCGTCCATTTTTTATAGATAGCCCAACAACAATAATCTGCAATTTGTGTATTTTTGTCTGATCTGTTTTGGTGAAAGTAAAGATAAAAG
>JAUWNT010000081.1 GCA_030612495.1 Candidatus Aminicenantota bacterium | reverse complement strand
ATTATACCAAAACAAAATTTACAATAATTAAACAAACATATAATCAGTTGTTAAGCTATCAAGGAGAAAATCCAGAAATAATAATAAACGATTCTTATGGAGATATATACCTTAAAAACAACGATTGACCTTTTATTTATTCGATATTATTTTTTTTAAGTGTTTAAATGAAATTGTCAAGTACCTTCATCCCCAATGTTTTTATCGCCGCCTCTTTAAATAATGAATGGTAGTTTTCCCACTTTTAGGCCAATTTGGAGGCGGTATAAAAGGGCCTTTCCAATAATTCTGATTTATACGTACGAATTTAGTCGTTGGTCTTCCATTACTATCTATAAAAACAATTGAATCTTTTCCATTGTAACGCCAGTAGGTTTCGTTGGGGTGGTGATATCCACCGATAATATTCCCGTATTTTCCTTTTTTAGAAGTCAGGACTACAGTTCCTAAACGGTCCCCACTGGTTCTCCCGAACTCCCATGAGCCCAAAATACCGGCAAATGAATTATTTCCATGGTTATTAGGGTGAGAGGAACTTGTTACGGGAGGTATTCTTGTATTAAGAAAAGAACAGTCGTTAAGTATCCTTGTCTGCATACCCAGCCATAACCAATCCATGGTTCGAATCATATAGTTAAGATTGTCAGGGGTTATTCTTAGCCTTCTCAATTCAGAGAGTTTTCTTCTGGCGGGAATATCTTTTATGCGAACACACCTTCCTGTAATGGATTTTAATCTTTCCCATTCATAAAGAACGCCGTCTGCATAAGACATATGTTTTTTTGCGTCTCTAACTTGATTTACCCAACCAGGACCTCCTCTTCTTAACGTTTCGTCTGCAATTTTAAGGGTTTGCTGTGTATATGCTATAAACCATCCCAACTTAAAGTATTTTTCTGAACAGGTAGCAGTTCTAATTTTTCTACCAACAATGGCAATCCTTAAATAATTCCCCCACAAATAAGTACTCCTCAAGTAATTCCATATTTGGTTACGATTTTTGCTGTTGGGCCGTTTTGAAAAAGATTCGGCTGTTTTTTGTAAACGTCCCTTAAGATTTTGCCATCCTGACCATGCTTGAGGGTACTTCCCACATTGACGATTTGCAATCCTTATCTGTTCTCCTCCTCTGATGATAAAATCATAAATAGTCTGATCCGCAGGAACCCATCTCTCTCTTACCTTTGTATAGGACATTAGAGATGTAGCCCATCCGAGGTTACATCCAGCCGAAAATAATAAAGGGGTCAAGTCCACGATTGACTTTTATCATGTAATTTGATACATTTATTTTATGAGTAGACCATTGAGAGTTGAGTATCCAGGAGCATGGTATCATGTTATGAATCGGGGAAGAAGATCTGAGAAAGTATTTTTTAACAGGGATGATTACAAAATGTTTATCGATTTATTAATTGAAGCCTGTGAGTTATGGTCCGTGAATGTATCAGCATACTCATTAATGCCTAATCATTACCACCTACTGATAAATACTCCTCAAGGAAATTTGAGTCGCTTTATGCGTCATGTGAATGGGGTATATACACAGAGGTTTAATAAAAATCATAAATATGAAGGTCAATTATTTAGAGGTAGGTATAAATCCATTCTGGTTGATGGAGATGGTTATCTTTTACAATTGGTAAGATATATTCACAGAAACCCACTTAGAGCTAAAATTGTCAGAAATATTGATAATTATGAGTGGAGTAGTCATAAAGCTTATGTTTCAACTTCCTCTAATTGGGATTGGTTACATAAAAAATTTATTTTAAAAATATTATCAGAAGATAAAGACAAATGGGTTAAAGAATATAGGAATTTTGTTGATTTGGAAGATAGTAAAGAGGTTATTAAAATATTTAAAAGTTCTAAATGGCCTTCTTTATTAGGAAGTGAAGAATTTATTATTTCTGTAAAAGAAAAATATTATAAAGAAAAAATGAATAAAGATATTCCAGAATCTTATAATTTATCACCGGGAATTGACCGAATTAAAGAGGTGGTTTGCAGTTATTACAAAATTGAAAGAGAAGAATTATATAAAAGGAAAAGAAGGTTTAACGAGCCAAGAGATGTTGCTATTTATTTAGCCAGGAATTTACGAAAAGATACATTGGAGCAAATAGGCAAGGATTTTTCTCTAAATCGACATACCTCAGTGAGTAGTGTCTTGATTCGGATTAAAGAGTTGATGCAAAAGGATCTCGAGGTCAAGAAAAAAATAAAAAAAATTGAAAACCATATTGTTAAACGTCATTCGTGGACTTGACCCCTTTATTTTCGTGGACTTGACCCCTTTATTTATTCTAAATCCTATTGAAAAAATTATATGCTTGTTCTAAAATAGTATTGTGATAAAGAGAGCTTTAAAAAAGAATCTGGATCATTTGAATTCAGTTTACCTTACTTTTAAGGATAAAAATATTCCCGATTATCTGTATAAGATCCAGAATTCTATTGAAAAAAGAATATTTACAGTAAGAAGATTCAGAGATTATATATATAATATTTACTATTACCCTGATAAAAACTATGAAATGGCAAATAAACCTATAGACAGGAGAGTACTGGGGAACAAGGTGGGTCTGGTTCTTTCCGGTGGTGGTGCAAGGGGTATATCACATCTTGGAGTTTTGAAAATATTGGAAAAATATGATATAGAACCTGCATTTATTGTTGGAACTTCTGTTGGTTCTGTTGTTGGTTCAATGTACAGTGCAGGTGTTTTAGCTGACGAGATGCTTGAAATTTATATAAAAGAGAAGAAGATGTTTTCTCAACTATCGCATTATAAATATTTTACTCAGAAGAAGAAAACTGAAATACTTAGGGCGATTTTGGAAAAGTATCTTCCTGTAAAAAATCTGGAAGATACAAAAATACCATTTTTTATAAATGCAACTGATTTAAAATATTGTGAGAGGGTAATTTTTTCAACAGGGAATCTTGTGAACCTTATTCTTGCTTCATCAGCAATCCCTTTTTTGTTTGAACCAATAACTTATGAAGATTATGTTCTTGTGGATGGTGGAGTAAATGATAATTATTGTGTGGATGTAGCAAGAATTATTAATAAAAACAATTTTTCAGGTAAATTAAAAATAATTATTTCTGATGTTTCTGCAGCAACTGATATTACATCATCTGTAACTGCTTCGAATTTTTTTTTGAATTTATCAAAGGAGTTTACTGAAACTATCAAATTTATTGGGTGGGAAAAATATCCTGTGCGTGACAAAAAAGATGCTCTTTCCATTATAAATAATCTTCTTTTCCTGCTTAAAAAAAGGGGAGGGCTTGCTCCTGATGTGATAGAGAATGAATTTGTTATAACACCTATGCTTGAAAAGATGAGTGTGTTTGATTTCAAAAAATATGTCTGGGCTTATGAAAAAGGGGTTGAAACAGCACAAATGGTATTGAAGTAAAAAATTTATAAAAGGATTCTCGTTTTTATGATTAGTTCAAATAATTATTTTTTATTTATATTTTTATTGACATATGAGTGAAAATATATTATATAGTATTATTAATAATGAAAATCATTTTCATTAAGGAGGTAAAAATGCCAAGAGGTGATAGAACTGGTCCGAGGGGTTTTGGCCCAGGAACAGGTAGAGGATTGGGTTATTGTAATGGTTATGATAGCCCGGGTTATACCAAAGATTTTGGAGGAAGAATGGGGCTTGGATTTGGAAGAGGAATGGGACGTGGATTTGGAAGAGGCTATGGATTTGGCCCTTCTGTAGATTATGGTTATGGTACTCCTCAAACTTATAATTATAGTCCAGATCAGGAAAAAGAATATTTGAAAAACCAGGTATCGGAGATGGAAAAGACAATTGAGAGTTTGAAAAAGAGAATGAGTGAAATTGACAAAAAAAAGTGAAGTTAATAAAAAAGAAGGAGATACTATAGAGGTATTTGAAGCTGAGCTTATTGATGATAAAGCAGTTGAATTAAAAAAAACTGATTTAAGCCGGAGAGAAAAGCCCGAATCTTCGGCTTATACTTTTGGAAAAATTGTAGGTTATGTAGGGGCATTTTTTCTTGGAATGTTAAGAAATAAAAATACTTTTGCATCAAATGAAAGAATGGAAGGAAGGGGTATGAGAAGAGGATCCAAAGGAAAAAGAAGAGGGAGGAATAGGTAAATTATGTCTGATATAAGAGGAAGAGGAATGGGACCAGCTGGAACATGTGTTTGTTTGAAATGCGGTTATTCTATTTCAAAAAGACGAGGGGTTCCCTGCTTGGATGAAAAATGCCCTAAGTGTGGTGCTGCATTAGTTCGTAAAGGTGGTGAGCATTATTTTAATGCAAATAAAACAAAAAAAGGGAGAACAGAATGAAAGCATTTATTGCTGTTGAAAATAATGCAGGAATTGATTCAAGGCTTGATAATAGGTTTGCAAGAGCTGGTTATTTTATGGTTTATGATATGGAATCGGATAAGATTCTATCTATCGAAGAAAACAGATTCAAAAATGGAGCTCATGGCGTTGGCATAGAAACCGGCAATTATCTTATTAAGAGTGGTTGTAAGCTGGCAATAGGAGCTAACCCTGGACCCAAAGCAGAGAGTATTTTAAGAGCTGGGAATATAGAGTTTTATATTGCTGAAAATTGCACAGCAAAAGAGGCAATTGAAAGGTATAGAGCAAAAGCATAAGTATAATAGTATAAAGAGATAATGTTTATTGCAGTTGCTTCTGGAAAGGGAGGCACAGGTAAAACTATTGTGTCTACTTCTCTTGCACTTGTTGCTAAAAATAGCACTTATATTGATCTGGATGTTGAAGAACCGAACGGTTATATCTTGTTAAAACCTGAAATTGAGAAAGAGATCCCTTTTAACTTGAAGATCCCGAAAATTGATGAACATGTATGTACATTTTGTGGAAAATGTGCTGATGCATGTGTTTATAATGCTATTTCAATTATTCCTAATTTGAAAAAGACTCTCTTTTATCCAGATCTATGTCATTCCTGTGGCCATTGTACATATGTATGCCCTGTTAATGGAGCAATAAAAGAAGTTGACAGGGAAATAGGGAAAATAAGAATGGGAAAATCAAAAGAGCTCAAGTTTATTGAGGGGAGAATAGATGTTGGTGTGATCTCAGGAGTTCCAATAATTAGCTGGATTGTGAATAATTATATAGATTTTAATGAAATAAACATTGTAGACTCATCACCGGGAACATCATGCCCTGTTGTGGAAAGTGTAAAGAAGAGTGATTATATTATTTTAGTTACTGAACCCACTCCATTTGGTTTGAGTGATTTAAAGTTAGCTGTTGAAATTGCTAAAAATATGGGTAAGAAAGCAGGTATAATTGTGAATAAGGATACCGGTATAAAAAATATTGATGTTTATGCAAAAGAGGTTAATATTCCAATTTTGCTGAAAATTCCATATTCTATTGAGGTTCAAAAATCATACTCAAAGGGGATTCCATTGGTAGAGGCTATACCGGAAATGAAAGGAAAATTTGTTGAATTAATTGACAAAATCATATGTGAAAATGGGAAAAACTAAAGAAATTGTCATTTTAAGTGGCAAAGGCGGAACTGGGAAAACAACCGTAGCTGCATCTCTTGCAGAGTTAATTCATGATAAAATAATTGTGGATGCTGATGTTGATGCAGCTAATATGTATTTATTGATGGAACCGGAAAATATTATGGAAACTGAGTTTAAAGGAAAATCTATTGCAAATATAAACACTTCAATCTGTACTTCATGCAATCTCTGTAAAGAGTTATGTAGGTTTAATGCAATTGAAGTTATTAACGGAGATTATGTTGTAGAAGATATTTCATGTGACGGGTGCAGGTTATGCCAGACTGCATGTCCTGTTGATGCTATTGAAATGGTTGAGCAAATTGTTGGTAAGTGGATTATTGCAGACACCAGATTCGGAGATTTTATTTATGCGAGATTGAATCCAGGAGCAGAAAATTCAGGTAACCTTGTAGCAATGGTCAAGCGTCAGTCAAAATTAACTGCAGAAGAAAAAAATATTAGTACAATTTTAATTGATGGTCCACCTGGGATTGGTTGTCCTGTTATAGCATCACTTTCTGGTAGTGATTATGTTATTGTTGTAACAGAGCCCAGTTTTTCAGGTATCAGTGACCTTAAAAGGGTTTTGAAATTAACAGAACACTTTAGAATAAAAACCGGTATTGTTGTGAATAAGTTTGATATAAATGTAGAAAACACAGAGAAAATTGAAAAATTTGCTCAAGAAAATAAAGTGGAAGTTCTTGCAAAAATTCCACACAGTTTTTGTATTATTGAAGAAATTTCAAAAAAAAATATTCCTTCTATTAATTGTAAAGAATTAAAAAAACCTGTTATAGAGATATATAATAAGATAAAAGATTATTTTGAGGCTGAAATGGCTAACTAATATCTTAGATCTATTGATAAGGAATTGAAAAAAGAATAAAATAACTAAGGAGGCTAATATGAAGATTGCAATAGCAACAGATGGAAATCAAGTAGCACACCATTTTGGTAGATGTGAATCTTATACTATAGTGGAAATTGAAAATAATGAGGTTCTAAAAAAAAGTATAATTGACAATCCTGGCCATGAGCCTGGATTCCTACCGAAATTTTTAAGTGAAAAAGGAGTAAATTGTATTCTTGCAGGTGGAATGGGTCCAAAAGCTATAAACCTTTTCAGGGAAAAAAATGTTGAACCAATAGTGGGCGTTTATGGTAGTATTGATGAGGTTATTGAGGATTTTCTAAGAAACAAACTTGAAATTGGAGATAGCAAATGTGATCATGAAGAGGGAATGGCCTGATCATCATAACCATTAACTATGAAAAAGAGAAAAGTCCTTAATTGGGAGGATCTTTTAAAGAAAAGAGGGTATAGGATAACACACTCGAGAAGAGAAATATTAAGTATCATTGAAGCTATTAATGGACATCCAAATGCAAGGGAGATTTTCTTACAACTCAGTAAAAAACACCCTGAAATTGGGTTAACTACGATTTACAGAACTCTTGATCTTTTTGTAAAACTGGGAATGTTAAATAAGTGTGAATTTGGTGATAGACAGAATAGATACGAAATTGTTCCAGAAAAAAATGAGCATCATCATCATTTGATTTGTGAAAAGTGTGGGAAGGTTATTGAGTATAGGGATTTAATAGATGAAGAGACAAAACTTGTAAGAAAACTTGAGAATAGTTTAACAAAAAAGTATTATTTTAAAATAATAAATCATGAACTGAAATTTTATGGATATTGCAAAAAATGTCTCAAATCCATCAACACCGATAACCTTTAACCAATCGTGAATTTGAGTTTTTTGTTTGTTTTAAGTAGAATATCAAATGAGAAAAAATTTGGCCATTATACTTGCTGGTGGTACAGGTAGCCGCTTATGTGGTGAAACTCCAAAGCAATTTCTGAAAATAGCAGATAAATCAATCATTGAGCACACTATTGAAAGATTTGAGTTTCATGCTTTGATTGATCATATTTTTATTGTTACAAACCCTGAATATTATGACCAAACATTAAAAATAGTTAATATAAGAGATTTTAAAAAGGTTAAAAAAGTATTAAAGGGTGGGAAAACAAGACAGGAATCTTCAAGGATCGGGGTTTTTTCAGCAGAAAATAATTATAAGAATGTATTGATTCATGATGCAGTCAGGCCTTTTGTGTCAAATGAAATTATTGAAAATGTTTTGAAAGAACTTGAAACATATTCTGCAGTTAATGTTGCAATTCCTTCAAATGATACAATTATAGAAATTGATGAGAAAAATCTTATTAAAAGAATTCCAGATAGAAAATTGTTAAGGAGAGTTCAAACTCCTCAGGCATTTAAACTAAGTTTAATTCAGAAAGCTCATAAATTGGCTATTGAAAATAATATTAAAGATGCAACAGATGATTGTTACCTTGTTTTAAAATTTAAACTATCTGATGTTTATGTTGTAAATGGAATAGAATTTAATATAAAGATCACATATCCTATGGATATTAATATTGCAAGGGAGATTATTAAGAACAAGAAAAAAAAGGTTTAATGAAGCTCCTCTGGTATATAAGTAATATTTATGCCAATTCAGGCTATTCGGACGAAGCGAGAGCTTTTGTTGATGAGTTAATTAACAGAAAAGTTGATGTAAAAATCATTGGAAGGTGTAATAAAAAAGGCTCTGAAAAGTACATTTTTCAGAAAGAGAACAATCCAGACACACCTATTATTTTTCATACATACAGACATGGGGATTATGAAATATGTAGGGATCAATATTCAATTGTAAGAACAATGCTTGAAGTATCAAAGATTCCACAGACATGGGTTTATAAGTTAAATCAAATGGATGAGGTTTGGATTCCTAATGAATTTAATTACAATTCATTTATTAATTCCGGAGTAAAAAGGGATAAGTTGTTTATCATACCAAGTCCAGTAGACTTTTCTTGTTCAAATGAGAGTTCAATTTTCCAGTTCAAGAGTAAAAAAAGATTCAAGTTCCTTTCTATTTTTGATTATGGGGTTAGAGACAGGAAGGGTTTTGATATATTGTTAAAAGCATATATAGAGACTTTCTCTCGAAAAGATGATGTATGTCTTATAATTAAAACAAAGAGTTCGATAGAAGATATAAGAAGGGAATATAATCTTATTGGAAATATTCCAGAAATTGAAATTGTAAATAAAATCGTTAAAAGAAATGAATTACTTTCCCTTTACAGAGGAGTTAACTGTTTTGTACTTCCTTCAAGGGGTGAAGGAATAGGAAGAACCTATCTTGATGCTCTTATGATGGGTGTTCCTATTATTGCAACCGGGTGGAGTGGTAATACTGATTTTTTAAATAAAGAGAATTCTTTTTTAATAAAATATAAGTTAGTAGAAATAGAAAAGAAGCACTTTCTAAAATACCCTGGATTTTATGGTTCAAAATGGGCAGAACCAGATGTTGAGGATTTAAAAAGGATTATGAAATTTGTATGTAATCACTTTTCAGTGGCTCGAAAAAAAGCAGAAAAAGGTAAAAAAGATGTTTTAAAGTTCAAAAAGGAAAGTATAGTTAAAAGTGTAATTGAAAGGTTAGGAAATCCTTTACTTAAAAACACACATGAAAAAAGTTGTTTAAATCTATTTGAGCGCCTATTCCCTATATATTATCCAGATATAAATTCTTTTGATAAAGTATCACAAAGAAATAGAAAAGATTTTAAAAAAAACATTAACTCATGTTTGATATATGGGAAGGGGAAAGCATTTAAAAGGGCTATTAATTTTATAAAAAATATGGTTGGAATAAGGCAAGTTTACTCTTGTGATAAGGGTTTTAATATCTTTAATAAATCAGAATATCAATTTGACATTATTGTTATTGCTGAGAATGTAACTGGGTTAAATGTGGCTTATAAGAATTTAATAAAGAATATAGATACAATTCCAATATATGTGTTTTATTAAAAAATAAGCATTCAACTTTCAGCGATTCACACTTGCACTTCCACTCACACTGACACTTAGTATTTGAATTTGAGATTTAAATGGCACAGGGTTAGTTCGTCTTCGTTTTTAAGTTCATATTTTACGCCTGTATTTAATTTCTCCCCATTAAGATAAGTTCCATTTACAGAGCCTGGCTCTTCTGCAATGTGAAATTTACCATCAATATAAGAAATTGAAGAATGTTTT
>JAUWNT010000153.1 GCA_030612495.1 Candidatus Aminicenantota bacterium | reverse complement strand
AATATTATACTTTTTACTATCTATTGCTTTTTTAACAGCTTCAACCCCATGCATAGCACATTTTCTTTCCTCTTTAGAAACCTTTCCTGAGTGGTGAAACTCAGGTAAACCAAACTGTTCAACTTCAATATAATCATTCAGGTATTTTTTTATTGATATAATTTCATTATACTCTCTTTTCTTCATGAACTGGGCAATATATGTTTTCATACCATTGCCTGCTGCACGAAGAGCAAGCCCAAGAGCTGCAGTTGTTTTCCCCTTACCATTACCTGTATAAACCTGGACATAACCCTTAAATTCCATATATTCATTATACCATATTAAAGGTTCAGTTGCTTTATTTTGAATTTGCTTTATCAGAAAGTGTTCTACTCTACACTAAAAATATTTTTTTTTAATTATTTGGTTTTTGCAACAATCCCTTTATAGATCCATTCATTTTTGTTGAATAAATGTTTGAAATACCATTTTCACTCATAGTTATACCATAGATATAATCAGCTTCTTCCATTGTCTTAAAATTATGTGTAATAATTAGAAATTGTGTTTTTTCTTTTAGTTTGTGAAGAAACTTAAGGAATCTTTGAACATTTGCTTCATCTAAAGATGCATCAACCTCATCGAAAATGCAGAATGGAGACGGTCTATACTCAAACAAAGCAAACAAGAATGCCAGAGATGTAAGAGCTTTTTCTCCTCCAGAGAGTAGCCTTAAATTTTGGAGTTTTTTACCAGGAGGTTGAGCTTTTATCTCAAGTCCAGTTTCAAGGATGTTATCTTTGTCCATTAAACTAATTTCTGACTCGCCACCTTCAAATAGAATCTGGAAATTTTTTTTAAAATTTCTATTAACTTCATCAAATGCTTTGAAAAAACTTTCTCTTGACTCTGAATCTATTCTTTCTATTGCATTATTCATATCACAAATCGATTTTACAATATCTTCCTTTTGAGCAAGTAAAAATTCACAATCCTTTGATAAGATTTCATGTTCGGATTCAGCAGAAAAATTAAGTTTGTTGCTATCTCTCATTTTAACTAATCTCTCATTATAAAGCTCGGTTTTCTGCTCAAGTTCAGATATCTCAAAACCCATCATTTCTACAGAAGCCTCTATATTCCTTAATTCTGTATTTAACTCTCTAAAAGATATATCTTCAAGCTGGAAAAGGTCTTTTTTTATTGATGAAAGTCTGATTTCAATTCTATTTCTATCCTCTTTTATCTGCTCAAGAGACTTCCTTTTATTATTTAAATCTTCAGAGTTATTCTTTATTTTTAAATTAATATTTTTAAACTCTTCTTCATGTTTTTTTATTAAATTTTCTAAATCTTCTTTTTTTATTTCTAAATCTTTTGCCGTTTCTGTTATTCTTTTCTTTTTTATATCAATTTCACCTAAATCTATGTTGAGTTTTAAAACTTCTTTCTCTTTAAATTTAATATTACTTAAAAGGCGCGATTTGTTTTCTTTTAATCTCTTGTTATTACTGCTTATAGAATTACTCTTTTCATTTAATAAACTTATAGAACTTTCTCTCTTTAAAAAATTCTTTTCTACCCTGTTTATTTCATCTTTGGTGTTTTTTTCATTTTCAAGAAATCTGGTTCTCTTGCCAACCAATATTTGATACTTCTTATCCAGTTCATCCTGTTTTTTTTTAGCTATTTTTAATTCATCCTCATTCTTCCTTTTTTCTAATAAAATCAAGTCGATCTCAGATTTATTTATTTCAACTCTTTTCAGATTGTGCTCCCTATTTTTTTTCATTGATTCAGCCTGAGTTTTCAAAAAAATAGATTCTTCCTTTAATTTATTCAATACCAGTGTTTCCTCTTCGATTTTCTCCATTAATTCTCTTTTCTTTAATTTCTCTTTCCCAAGATTTGCTCTTAAAACCTCTAACTCTTTTTCCAATCTCAATATGCTTTCATCTATTTCTCTAATTTCTGTAATTACATCAAGTATGCCTTTCCCTCTATTTTTAACCAATATTCCTTCTGATGTAATTACTTCTGAGTTTTTTGTTACAATATTAATCCCATATTTTACAAATATCTTTATTCCATTGTTTAAATCATCAACAAGTGCACCATTCTTAAAATATGATTTAAGATTTTCATCTTTTAAAACAAATAGATCTTTTACGAATGACACAAAACCCTTTTCTTTTTCCACTTCAGTCGGAAAATTATCATTTTTATCTCTCTTTAATAAACATTTGTTGAACCCGATCCTTAAAACATCTTCATTTTTCTCAGTTATTATAGAACCCATCTCATCATAATAAAAATTCTCAAGTAACTTATAATTACTTTTATCTGCTTTGATTATATCCTGCAAAGAGCCATAATTATTAATACTTGAATCTTCTAAACTCTCCTCGCAGATTTTTTTCTTCATTTCAATATACTTGTTCCTTTGACTTAATAAGTTCTCAATTTCACTCTCATATTTTTTCGATTTCATATTTAATTCTTCAGTTTTCTCAACATTTTTTTTATATTCTTCTTCAGTTTTTTTGAAATCAATTTCCTTTTCTTTACATCTTTTATATAATTCAGAATAATTGTTTTCAACCTTTTCTATATCATCAATACTTACCTGGGTTTTTAATTCTTCAATAAATTTTTCTCTGTTTTGAAGTTCATTCTCAATCCTAACCATTTCTCTATCAATTTTGTAAATTTTATTTTTAACTTCAGAAATCTCTGCTTGTGTATTAAAAATATCAGATTTCATCTCAGAGTCATGCTCATTAAAATTCTTTAAATTTTCATTTAACAATAATAATTGAGATTTAAGTTCCTTATATTTTGAATTTTCTAACTCAAGTTCGGATTTAAATTTATTTGCTTTTTCATCTCCAATTCCAATCTCTTTTTCTAAATTTATGACCTCTACTTTATTAGATTTTACTAAATTCTCTATTTCTACAAGCTTTTGAGTATTAAAACCTTTTCCCTGGTTTAGTTTCTCAATCTCATTCTTTAAAGATAATATTTCTTCATTTATTATAAAAATATCCTTTTGAACTTTCTTCAAATCCGAATCAATTGCCCACCTTTTCTCTTCAAGGTTCAATAATATTTTTTCAATTGAAGAGATTTCTTTAACAAAATAAGCTTCCTGAGCCATAAAGTTTTCAACCTTCGATTTATCAACTTCAAAATCATTTTTATAAAAATTGTATTTTTTCTTTAACAGAGCTTTTAAAAATTCAATCTTTTCATTTTTTTGCTTACGATACCTCTGAATATAATTAATTTGATTTTTTAATTCTCTTAATCTATTCTTTTTATCAGCTATAAGCATATCAATATTTTCAAGATTTTGTTCTGTAATAATTAATTTATTTTCCGTCTCATTTTTTCGTTCCAAATATTGAGAAATACCAGCTGCTTCTTCAATGAGCGCCCTTCTCTCCGAAGGCTTCAATGAAACAACTTTTTGTATGCTTCCTTGCTCAAATATAAAATAATTCCTTCCTCCCATTTGCATATCAAACAAAACATTTTGAATATCTTTGTTTCTGCAAAACTTTTCATTTAAAATATATTTGCTCTCACCAGTTCTAAAATATCTTCTTGCAATATACAATGGCTTCCCCTGATTAGCAAAAAAAGCTCCTACTTCTGTCATTCCCAGGGGTTTTTTTGATGAGCTCCCGTTAAATATCAAATCTACATTATTTTCACCTCTAAGATTTCTTATTCTTTGCTCACCAAGAACCCACAAAACAGCATCAACAATATTGCTTTTTCCACACCCATTAGGACCAATAAAAGCAGTTATACCCCTATGAAATTTAATTACAGTCTTTTCAGGAAATGATTTAAAGCCATGCAGTTCAAGTTTATCAAAATATACATCCATTTTATGAAAAGAAAATATCACACTTTAAGGGTTTTGTAAAACACCTCCTTTATTAATTATTTGAAGGTATTTTACCATTTTTATTTAACCATATAGAATACCTTCTATATGATTATCAGTTATTCCCTTTATTTACCTTTACTCAATGAATAAATATCTTCATATGGGTTGACGAATAGATTTAAATTGATAAAATAGAATTTAATTTTATATTTTATTGAAATTTAATAATAAAGAGGTGAAACATGACTAAATATAATTCAGAAAAATTAATGGAAGTAGTTGAGCAGGAATATGGGGTTCACAATTACTATCCATCAGAATCAGAAAAATTAATGGAAGTTGATCACGAATATGGGGCTCACAATTACAACCCATTAGAAGTTGTAATATCAAAAGGTAAAGGTGTTTGGGTTTGGGACCCTGAAGGCAGAAAATATATGGATTGTCTTGCAGCATATTCAGCAGTAAATCAGGGACATTGTCATCCTAAGATCATAAAAGCCTTAAAAGATCAGGCAGATATTTTGACCCTTACTTCAAGGGCTTTTTATAATGACAAATGGCCTATTTTTGCAGAAAAGTTAGCAAAATTAACAAAAAAGGATATGATACTTCCAATGAATACAGGTGCTGAGGCCGTTGAAACAGCAATAAAAGTAATGAGAAAGTGGGGATATGAGAAGAAAGGTGTAAGACAAAATAAAGCTGAAATAATTGTAATGG
>JAUWNT010000023.1 GCA_030612495.1 Candidatus Aminicenantota bacterium | reverse complement strand
TTTTTCAATGGCTATTTTCATTTTTGTCTCCAAATTATCTTTTAGGTTTTTATTAGGTGATGTTTTTCTTATTATTTACTTTTTTTATGATTAATTTAACTATTCCTGTTTTCCCTAAAGAAATAATGTCATTTTCCTTTACTTCTTGTTCTTTTATTCTTACATCATTATTATTCACAAGAAAGGTCCCATTTGTTGAATCATTATCTTTTATAAATATTTTCCCATCTTTAGCAAATATTGTGCAATGTGATTTTGAAATAATAGGTTCAAGAATTATTAGGTTAGCTTTTGCTGGATCTCTTCCAATTGTTGTTTCTTGTTTGCTGATTTTTTTTGTTGCAAATTTTTCATCTCTCACATAAATATCAATTTCACCAAAAATTATATCTTCTTCTCCTTCTGTTATTATATTAGAGGAAATGTAATCCTTTTCTACACCTATTGATATACTATCTGTTCCTATATCAAATGGAGCATTGTTTTTGTCTGATTTAGCTTTTTCTAAATTTTCAACTGAAATATCGAACGGATCTTTATCTACATTTTCTTCTTTTTCAATCATTTTTTCAGATTCGTCAGCCTCTGGAGCTTTCTTTCTTATGATTTTATTTAAAAAGCTTTTAAAAGACATTATTCCTCCTTTCTATATAACGCATAACAAACAGATTTAGATTTAATAATATATGATTTTTTAAATATTTTCAAATAAATGACGATTTTAATACTTTATTGCTACTTTATAATTTAAAAATCATGAACTGATTTTACTTTAAGATTTAAATTAGATTTTTTTACTAAGTTATTATGATGTTAATATTAACCATAAGATGAAAAGTATTGTAAGGATGATAAAAAGTAAGAGAATCAAAGAATTTCTTTTGTTTTCCTTTTCAATACTAATTGGTTCTAATCTTCTAACACCTTCAGCTTTGTTTATTCGAATGACCTGAACCGTTATATTATCAGTACCTCCATTTTTGTTTGCAAGTTTTATCAGTTTTTCAACAGATTCTTGAGGATTGTATATCAAAGAGAACTTTTTCATCTGGTTGTTTGTAACTGTATTAACAAGGCCATCAGAACACATAACAATCACATCCTCATCTTTTATATTAAAATCATCTATTATTTCAGGTTCAAGGCTTTTTTGTACTCCAAGAGACATATATAAAATGTTTTTTTGAGGATGATGCAGGGCTTCTTGATCTGTGATTTTTCCCTGTTCAAGCATTTTTTCTACAAACGTATGATCAGTTGTGACTCTTTTTATATCGTTATCTCTTATTAGATAAATTCGCGAATCTCCCACATGAACAATATAAGCTTTCATGTTAGATATAACACATGCACTAAAGGTTGTACCCATTCCGCTTTTTTTTGGATCAGATAATGATTTTTTATAAATAGTTTCATTTGCTTCTTTTATGGAAAAAAACATTGAATCAATAATTGATTTTTTTTTCTTTCTTTGGTATTTATATTGATTAATAAAGGTTAAAGCCCCCAGCTCAGAAGCAATTCCTCCTGCATTATGTCCACCCATACCGTCTGCAACAACAAATATATATTCGTTCTTATCTAATTTTTCATTAATAAAATAGTCTTCGTTTGCAGATCTTACTTTTCCTCTATCACTCTTTCCATAGTATTTTACTTTCATCACAAAATTTCCTTTATTGTATAAGTATAAGCCCTATCTCTCTTTACCATTAGTTTTTTTAACATATGTTTTTTTTTTTGTCAAATAAAGGTAAAAAAAAATTATATATAATATATGTAATAATGAAACATAATAAATTATTTATACTATATTCAATTAAATGTTTCAAGTTTGATTTTTTATCTTTTTTATTATAGAAGAAGTTGAATAATTTGTCTGAAATTTAAATAAAAGTAATTTACCACCAGTACTTTCCACCTCTTTTTTACCTACAACTTCATCAGGCTTGTAATCTCCACCTTTGACAAGAACATCAATCCTAAAAAGCTTATTTATTAAATCAAGGGGTGTGTCTTGCGAAAATGGAATAATATAATCAATATACTCAATAGCTTCAAGTAGTTCCATTCTCTCGTTCAGATTGAAGATTGGTCTATTTTTACCTTTTATATTTTTTACAGAATTATCATCATTTATTCCAATAATTAATACATCTCCATTTTTTTTCGCAAATTCGAGCAGCTCTATATGACCTGGATGAATTATGTCAAAAACTCCATTTGTGAAAACAATTTTTTTGTTTATAAGAGATTTTAATACTTTGTTCAGCTCCTTGATATTTTTAAATATTTTCATTTCGGGAGACTTTTTTTATGAATTTTTATATTTTTTGAAAACTCCCATTCGTGAGAAATTCTTGCAATACCAACATCTCTATATATTGAGGTTATTTTGAAGGTATATTGAAAATGGTGATAATCAAAAGGGTAACCATCTCTTTTATGAACCGCTAGGTCAAAGAAATAGGTGCCATTTACAAGGTTTATATTTGAAATATTTATTCTTATTTTACCTTTCCCTTTTATGCTTTGGGATTTGAAATCTTCTATTAATGTATTTGAACCGTAACATTGGATTCCTTCAGTATTAAAAATCCCGATCCCAAAGACAAAATCTTTTTCCTCTATTTTCGAATTCACATTAAACTCAATTGTAAATGGCTCATTTTGTTCAAATATATATTTTTCATTTCCATTTTTATCAATCATTTTAACTTTGCTAATTTCAATCTCTTTTGTTCCCCACCTTTTTTCCCTGTTTTTTTCTGCTTCCATTTCTTCAGCTTTATGTTTTTTACCTGCTTTTTTTTCATCCCTTTTTCCAATGTATTCAAGATATGCATCTGTGACTCGTTTTGGATATCCCTGCATTTCTATTTTTCCATCTTTCAACCAAATAACTTCATCACTTATTCTTTCAACAGTTGACAGGTCGTGTGAAACAAATATAATGGTTTTACCCTTTCTTTTAAACTCATTTATTTTGTCTATACATTTAGGAACAAAAGATGCATCTCCAACAGAGAGAACTTCATCAATAAGTAAAATATCAGGGTTTACATTTATGGCAATTGAAAAGCCAAGTCTCATATACATGCCAGAAGAATAGGTTTTTACAGGATTATTAATAAACTCTTCCAATTCTGCAAAATGTACAATATCATTATATTTTTCCTGGATTTTTTTTTTAGTTAACCCTAAAATAATTCCATTTATAAATATATTTTCTCTTCCTGAGATTTCAGGATGAAACCCAGCTCCAAGTTCAATAAGTGCTGAAATTCTACCATTTGTTAATATGTTTCCTGAAGATGGTTGGCTTATACCTGCAAGAATCTTAAGTAGAGTGCTTTTACCTGATCCATTCTCACCAATTATACTTAACGTTTCACCATCTTTAACCTTAAAACTAACACCTTTTAATGCTTCAAATATTTCGTTGCTTTTTAAATCAGAAAAAAGACTTTTATTTACAATTGCACTCTTTAAAGTTAGAAATTTATGTTTATTTGCATACTTTTTGTAATATTTTACAATGTTTTCAGCTCTAACTGGATACATTATTATACCTCTTCGACAAAAGTATCTCTAAGTTTATCGAAAATCAAATAACCAATGTAAAAGAAAATTAAACCAGCGATTAAAGTTACTGGTAGTTTTTTCCAGTGAGGAAGTGAACCAAAGAAAAATGTGTAATGATAAGCCTCAATAATATGGGTCATTGGGTTCAGAGATAATGCTAATACCATTGCTTTATGATTCTGGATTGCAGGTGTCATAAATGCGTATATGATTGGAGTACCAAAGAACCATAAAGTTAATAGATTAGCAAGAATATCTTTAAGATCTCTGAAATGAACAGTGAGAGCAGAAACAAGGAAGCTTAAGCCCATTGTAAAGACAAACTGAACAAAAACTGCAACAGGGAAGAAGAACACCCATGGAGTTATTACTACACCTTTGCCAAAGAATATGATAAATACCAGTAATATTGGCACACCAAACATAAAGTGAATCATGTTTGTAAGAACAGTCATAATAGGTAATACTTCAATTGGAAATTTAATCTTTTTTATCAAGTTGCCATGGATAAAAAGCACATTAGACGATTCAAGTATAGAGCTGTTAAACCAGATCCATGGTAGTAATCCAGTAAATAGAAAAATAGAGTAATTTATGCCTGTAATATCTTTATTTTCAACTCTGCCACTACTTCCTGGCAATATAATACCAAAAACTATTGAATATACGGCTAAAAGAAGTAAAGGGTTAATTAAACTCCAGAAAAAACCGAAAACAGTACCTCTATATCTTGCTTTTAGTTCTCTTGAAACAAGTGTAACTATTAATTGCCTGTATTTAAATAAATCTTTTAATTTTGAAATCATTTTTAATTTCCTGAGAGTATATCTTCCATTTCATTAGTATAAACACCTTTGTGCTTAAAAACAATCAGAGGCTTCAATTTTTTAAATGAACCTCTGTCATTTGTTAATTGTATCAAAAATCGTTCTACTTTTCCATCTTTAAAAGATAAAATATATCTGAGCTTTGATATAGAATAACCTATATTATTAGATAATCCGATTAATTCTTTATATCTATTATAAGGTAGAATTAAATACAGGCTGCCTTTTTCTCCTAAAATAGAGAAGGATTTTTTGAGTAACTCTTTTAATGTTATTTTTATTTCCGTTTTTGAAATTCTTATTTCCTCATTTGGGCTTAACCTTCCAATACTTGTTGTTTTAAATGGTGGGTTTGAGAATATTGTTTTGATACCAGAGAAGTTTTTATATATTTCATTAAAATCAGCATTTATTACTTTAAATTTTTTGTTTAAATTGTTCTTTTTTATATTTATTTTTGCTAATCTACTTAATTTATCCTGGATTTCAATTCCATATATAAAAGAAAATTTTTTTTTATATAATGCAAGTAATGAAATTATTCCGGAGCCAGTGCCTATTTCAAGAGCATTATCATTGGGAGAAAAGGGCAAGAAGTCAGCAAGTATAGGCGAATCAACAGAAAATCTATACCCTCTTTTTCTCTGAATAGCAATTACTTTTTTTTTGTAAAAAAAATCAAAGGTAATATCTTCAATATTCTCTATATTATTTATCATCTAAATATTTTTTAATAAGATTCAAGCTGTAATTCACTGCTCCAGTTTTTACTATATTTCTATTATTTGGGAATATTTTATAGATTCCTCTATCCTCTTTTTCAGAATTCAAGTGCATAAAAACAAGTCCTACAGGTTTTCCCTTAGTGGCTCCTCCAGGGCCTGCAATCCCAGTTATTGAGATCCCAATATCAGAACCGCTCTTTTTTCTTATTCCCTGTGCCATTTCTTTTGCTGTTTCTTTGGATACAGCTCCATATTTTTTCAAAGTTTCTTCTTTAACTTCCAGCATTTTTGCTTTTAGCTCATTCGAATATGCAATAATTCCTCCAAGAAATATTTCAGAACTTCCCGGGATGTTTGTAATTCTGTTGCCAAAAGCACCACCAGTGCAGCTTTCAGCAACACTTAAAGTTATTTGCCGTGACCTTAATTCATTTACTATTAGTTCTTCAAAACTAATATCTTTTTCAGTTAATATGTAATCTTTCATCCGCTCCTTTATTTTTTCAGCTAATTCATCTGTTAATGTTTGTGCCTCGTCTATTGATTTTTTTGACCTGCCAATAAGATGTACTTCAATTAATCCTGGTGCAGCAAGTATTGTTGTTCTTGGATTTTTATATTTTGCATATATTTCAGCAATTTTTGAATCAGTTTCAGATTCAGTAATTCCTGAAAATTTCAGACTTTTTGTATATATAAAGAAATTCGATAATGGGGCTATTTTTTCTTCGAATACTTTATCAAACATTGGTATCATTTCTATTGGAGGCCCTGGTAATAATAACACCTTGCATATCTCATCATCAATATATAAACCAGGAGCAGTTCCTATGTTATTAGTTAGAACTTCTGCACCTTCAATAACAAAAGCCTGCCTTTTGTTTATTTCTGGCATTCGTCTTATTCCACGTTTTAGAAAGGTTTCTCTAATCTCATCAACAATGCTCTCTTTAAACAAAAGATCTTTTTTTAAAGCATTTGCAACTGATTCTCTTGTTAGATCGTCTTCAGTTGGTCCAAGTCCGCCTGTTATTATAAGCAATTGAGCTCTCTTATATGCATTTTTTACTATCCATGATAAATTTTCAAGATTATCACATACGGAGATTTTCATGTCTATTAAAATTCCCTTTTCTCTCAGTTTTTTAGCAACATATAAAGAGTTTGTGTCAATTCTGTCTCTATCTAACAATTCGCTTCCAACAGCAATAAATATTGCTCTCATATAATCATTTACTCCTTGTTAAGTTTTTTCTTCTACAAACTCTTTGTAAACAGAATTTACCATTGCTTTTAGATTGATCATAATGGCTTTGTGTGGCCCCATAACAAAAGGCATGGAAAATTCTTTTTTAAATATTTCCTGAGCAATCTTATCAAAATCTCTATCTTTCTTTAACTTTTTTAATATTTCATCTTTTAATTCTTTAGTGCTCTTTAATGATAGTTCTAAAAAGCTTTTTGTTTTATCTTTACCTTTTATATATTTATTATGACAGAAAGCAAGAATATTTGGTTCAACCTTTATTAACTTATTTAAAGATTTTTCATATTCTTTGTAACTTGATAGAAAAAGAGGTTTTATAGTTCCATTTCTCTCAATAACTCCAACAGAATCTCCAGGGAATAGTATCTTCTCAGGTTGTAGGAGGAAAGAGATTGAACATTTCGTATGCCCAGGTGTGTCTAAGATTTCAAAATAGCTACTATCATCAATTTTTATCCTGTCTCCCTGTTTAACGCTTTTTAAATTCTTTAACATATCACACTTTGTTTTTGAATTATCCTTTAATAATTTTTTAAAATCCTGGTTCATTTTGTCTATAAAATCAATCACTTTCTCTTTTTTTAGTAATTCTACGGTTTTGTAAGAACCATATATGTCAAAGTTGTAAATATTTTGAAGATAAGAGCATGCACCTGTATGGTCATAATGAGAGTGGGTAAGAAGCACTGAATCAATTTTTTCCTCTCCTAATATTTTATTTATAGTTTTGTGAATACCTATTGCTCTTGCAGTTATACTACAGTCAATTAAGAAGTTTTTCTCTCCCTTTACAATGTACAGAGGAAACATTTCATCGTAAAGTACAATAACATTTTTATTAATAGATTCATATTTTCTTTGATTCATAATTGATGCTTATATAAATTTTTTATTAGAAATCAATCAATTCTACTTCAAAAACAAGAGTTGCATAAGGGGGAATCACACTGCCTGCGCCTTTACTGCCATATGCAAGATCCGGAGGAATAATTAAAGTTCTCTTCTCTTCTTTTCTCATATCAAGAAGAGCTTCATCCCATCCCTTGATAACTCTGCTAATGCCTACTTCGAATTCTATGGGTTTTCCTCTTTCAATTGAATTATCGAATATCTTTCCATCTAAAAATTTTCCAGTATAATGGACTTTAATTTTTGTTCCTTTTACAGGTTTTTTGCCTTTACCTTTTTTTATTACAATATACTTCAAACCTGTTTCCGTGGTTACTGCATTGGGCCATTTTTTATTTACAAATTCTTCATCTTGCTTCATCTTTATTTCTGTCTCCTTTTTTATTCTTAATTTTGCTATTTTTACCATTTTAAAAAATGATTCATTATCAGATTTAAAACTATTTGCTTTTTTACCAACCCTTATAATTTTAATGTTTTTTATAATATCTCCCTTTTCTATTTCATTTACAACATCCATTCCTTTAATTACTTTCCCGAATATTGAATGTTTATTATCAAGACGAGTAAGTGCTTTGTGTGTAATATAAAATTGGCTTCCATTCGTGTTTGGGCCTGCATTTGCCATTGCAACTATACCAGGACTATCATGTTTTAAATCTGGATGGATTTCGTTCGGGAAATTATAACCTGGGCCACCTTCACCTGTTCCCAGCGGATCACCAGTTTGTATGACAAAATCAGGAACAACTCTATGAAACTTTAAACCATTAAAAAAGGGTGTTCCCTCTGATTTTGCACTGTTTTTTATTGTTCCCTGTGTAAGTCCTATGAAATTTGCTACTGTCATTGAAGCTTTTTCAAATTCTAAAGAAATTACAATTTGACCTTTGTTAGTATTTATTTCTGCATATATTCCGTTTTCTTTATATTTGCTTGTTTTACAACTTATCAGACAAATGCTTACAATAATGAATGAAAATAAAATTCTTTTCATTTTTACCTCCATATTATTAAGAAATATAAATAAAGCAAACAAGTATAAAAGTCAATGCCATGCTATATTCATTTATATTTACAATTTTTTGATTAATTCAACCAATCTGTCTATTGCTTTATCAGGAGTTATTGTTTCAATCATTTTTCCTTGTTTAAAGATATAACCCTTTTTTTTTGAAAAAGCGATTCCAATATCAGCCTCTTTTGCTTCCCCTGGTCCATTAACCTCACATCCCATAATTGCAACCTTTATTTTTTTATCAGGCTTTATATTACTTAGCTTTTTTTCTATCTCTTTAACAATAGAGATTAAATCAACAGTGGTTCTTGAACAAGTTGGACAGGATATTATATCAAACTCATTTTTTCTTAAACCCAAAGCTTTTAATATCTCTTTTGCGACCTTAACCTCTTTTATTGGATCTTCTGTTAAAGAGACTCTTATTGTATTTCCTATTCCTGCTAAAAGTAAGCTTCCGATTCCGATTGCAGATTTTACGGTTCCTGAAAGAAAAGTACCTGTTTCAGTAACTCCTAAATGTAAAGGGTAATCACATTTTTTATCTATCATTCCATATGCTTGGACAGTCTCTTTTACATTTGAAGATTTTAATGATATTTTCATATTAAAGAAATTATTATCTTCAAAGAATTTGACTTTATCCATTACGGATTTAACCATTGCTTCTGGTATAGAATTGCTGTGTTCTCTATATTTTTTCTCAATCGAACCTGAATTAACGCCAATCCTTATTGGAATTTTTCTTTGATTTGCAAGTTCCAGGATTTCCTTTAATTTTTTTCTACTTCCCATATTTCCTGGATTTATCCTGATACCATGTGCACCATTTTCAATGGATTTTAATGCTAGATATGAATCAAATTGTATGTCAGCAATAACTGGGATTGGAGACTCTTTTACTATTTGTTTAAATGGTATTAAAGAAGGCTTATCAGGTACTGCAACTCTTACTATTTCACATCCCTCTTTTTGTAACTCAATTATTTGGTTTAAAGTTGATTGAACATCTATTGTCTTTGTCGAGGTCATTGATTGAATTGAGACAGGATGATTACCTCCGATTCCCACATTCCCGACAAATATTTCGCGCTTCATAAATATATTATAACAATATAAGCTTCTCCATTCAATAGACATAAGGGGTCAGTGAGATCTAACCCATATATTTTTTTGATTTATTTTATATTTTAAAGAGTTTTATAGTTCCATTTACTGTTTTAATATTTATCTTGTGTTTTCCTTCATTTACTGTTCCTTCCATTCTTGACCCAACAAATCCTCTTGTTATGGAAACTTCAAAATCACTTTTGATGCTCCCATTTATTGTTGAAGCATTCACAGTAAAACTTGAGTTTCTTCTCATTTCTATCTTTACACTTCCATTAACTGTTTTAGCAGAAATATTACCCTTCAAATTATCTTTTACATGTAGATTGATACTCCCATTTACAGTTTTAAGATTTGTTGATGAGAAAGAACCTTCAAACATGATTTTCCCATTAACTGTATTTGAATTCATAGTTTTAAATTTACCCATAGTATCAATTTTCCCATTAACTGATTCCAATTTTACATATTTTATCTGTTCTGGTAGCTTTACAAAAAAATCAACCTTAAAATTACATATTCCTCTGTGTTTTTTTGTGTATACTTTTAATTTGTTATCTTTATACTCAAATATTACTTTAACATTATCCAATGTTGATTTTTTTGATGCTGATTTGACTACCTTTATTAAAACCTCATTTTTATTGTGAGTTGACAGTATAATTTCCCCATTGATATTTGACAATTTAAATATAGCATCTTTGTTTAGATTAAAGGATTTTTCAATTTTTTCTTCATATTTGTAACCAAACATGAATGAAAAGAGCAAAAAGAAAGTTACAAAAAAAAGTTTTGTTTTCATTTGACCTCCTGAAATAGATAAAACGAAATGATTTATTAAAAGTTCCATTATATTATAATTTTGACTAAAAAGAAAAAAAATGTTAAGAAAATAATATTTATGAGAGGAATTTAGAATGATCTATTATTTATCTCTTGGATCTAATATGGGTGACAGAGAGAATAATCTCAGAAAAGCAGTATCTTTTCTGAGAAGTATTGGTGATATTAAAAAGATATCATCTGTTTATGAAACAACTCCGGTTTCAATGAACCATGGGTATGATAATTTTTACAATATTGTTATTTGTATGAAAATATGGCTTACCCCTGATATTTTATTATCAAAAATAAAAAGGTTTGAAGAGAGTATGGGAAGAGACATTAAGAATTCGCATAATTTGTCAAGAAAGATCGATATTGATATTTTGATGGCTGATGATATAATTTTTAATGAAAAGGATCTGGTTATTCCTCATAAAGAGATGGTAAATAGAGCTTTTGTTTTAATTCCATTGAATGAAATAGCCCCCGGGTTAAAGCATCCTGTTTACTCTAAGACAGTTAGGGATTTATTGAAAAGATTAAAAACAGATGAAACTATAATAAAGATAAAAGATCTTTGTTTGTATTGAACTATATTTGAGTATTAAAAAAGCGCACCCGAAGGGACTCGAACCCCTAACCTGCTGATTAGAAGTCAGCTGCTCTATCCATTGAGCCACGGGTGCACTTAAATCTCGGGGCGAGAAGATTCGAACTTCCGACCCTCGGTTCCCAAAACCGATACGCTACCAGACTGCGCTACGCCCCGTTTTGTATTTAATATGATGATTTACAAATCTGAGATTTCTCTCTTTATTCTCTTACGCATTCTTTTATGCGCTTGTGCAATTTTCAATCTTTTTCTTTCACCAGGCTTTAGATAAACAGAATGCTTTTTAATATCTTTGATAACAGCTTCCTGCTGAACTTTTCTTTTAAACCTTCTTAAAGCGCTTTCAAAAGATTCTCCTTCTTTCAAAATTACTTGAGCCAAATTTTATCACACTCCTTATTGTTTGAAATCTATTTATACATTATTCCGAACTATGTGTCAATAAAGCGTCCAAGTATATGACATATGTATGCTTAGTTATTAATCTTCAATTTCAAGGAGGTTGATTTTTTTCTGAAGTCTTTTCAACCTCCTTTCCATATCCTTTCTCTGTGTTTCAGTTAAATCTATTTTTTCTAATCCTTCTTCTACAAATTTAATTGCTTTAAAATAATCTTTTTCTCTATGTTCATAATAAATAGACAACTCTCTATATGCAGTTTTTTCACTGTAACCTGATAGAATTTCCCATAATTCAACTGCTTCTTTGTAAAGTTTTTTCTTTTTCTTGATTGCTGATAATCTTTTTATTGCATTTGATATTATATCTTTTCTTGTAGCACTCTCTTTTAAAACTTCATACAATTCATTTGCTTTTTTTAAGTCACCATATTTTTCATAAAGAATTGCAGCACCAAAAATTTCTCCTTCATCATCTGTAAAAGAAATATTTTCTATGTATTTTAGTCCAAGTAAAAGAAGAGATGATAATCCAACAATATCAAGTGCATTGTGTTCAATAACCTTCTCAATCAGGAAAAATTTATTGTTTCTTAAATAGTTAAAGTACAGTGCGGGGATCTGGCTACCATCGATATCTTCGTCTCTTGAAATTCCGAGTAAAACATCTCCCAGATACCCCAATTTTCTTGATTCAAAAGTATTTTTCCATATTGTTCTTGCAGGAAATAGAAAATCAAGATGAGGTTTCTTTAAAAGGGGGAACCTTTTTCTGTGGAGTATATACCTGGTTTCCATTAAAGGGAAATCAAAACATTTACCATTGTAAGTCACAGTTGCAGAAAAATTATGAGCTTCCAAAAATCCATCAACTTCCTCTAAGAATTCTTCTTCTCTGTATAGATCGTTTAAAATAAACACTTTAACTTTAAAGGAATCGCTTTCAAAAAAACCGAAACCTAACATAAATGGAATCGTTCCTGTGCCACCTGAAATCCCGGTGGTTTCAGTATCAAAATATAAAAATTTCATAGGGTCCAGTTTAAGAAAATCATTGTCTCCCAAAATAGTTGCAACTGATTTTGAAGCGATACTTGACCATTGTGAGAGTTCAATCTTCCCAAATCGAGAGGTCATAGGATATGAGAAATCACGAATAATAACAGGCTCATCTAAAAATGATTCTTTGATCTGAGTTCTTTTTTTATTTATTATCTTATCCTTTTTTAGGTTTAGATTTACCAATTTTTCAAGTTTTTCTTTTGTAGAAAATCCTTTCTCAGATTTAATAGAATCCCATGTTTTTTTTATATTTTTGTCAGCTTTGTCACTCATTGGAAAATCAATTTAAATAATATAGAACATATTAAGAAAAAAATAGAGTAATGTCAATAAATCGAAGTGTTCCCGGGTTTTCTATATAACTCAACCTTTATTTTTTATATTCTCAGTTGCTTGGGTGGTTAATATTGAATTAAGGTATTAACTGAAAATTAGATATTAATCAATAATAAATTTCATTGGGTTTTGAGCTTTTCCAAAAACCCTTACTTCATAATGAAGATGTGGTGCTGTACTCCTTCCAGTATTTCCTACGAACCCTATTACCTGGCCTCTTTTAACTCTATCTCCCTCTTTTACATTAAAACCTGAAAGATGGGCATAACGAGTTGTAAATCCAAAACCATGATCTATTACAATAATATTTCCAAAAGCATTTTGATGTGCTACAACGAGTACAAATCCATCAGCAGTAGCAAGTATATCGTTGCCAAGTTGAGTTGCTATATCCTGTCCATAGTGAAAATTTCTTTTGCCTGTAAAAGGATGAGTCCTCCAACCAAAACCATCGGTCAAATAACCCTTTGTAGGCCATATTGCTGGAGTTGAAGCTAATCTGACTTTTTGTAAATCTATTACACTATTTACATATTTAAGTGTATTTTCAACCTTTTTTGCATTTTTAGCCAGTTTGTGGGCTTTATCTAATATGCTCTTACTTGATTGCTTATTAATTAAAATATTATCTGTAGTTGATTTTAAAGTACTTGAGTCGATTATTGGTCCACCTCCACTTCCAACTTCTTTTAATGCAAGTGGAGATTTCAAACCTGAAGCAATTAATATCCTCTCTTTATAATCAGCCATTTTTTTTAAACTAATACTTAACTCCTCCATTTTTAGGCTCAATCCTGTTATTGTTTTCTCTTTTCTTTTATTATCTATTTTTAAGTTTATCATTTTTTCTTTATCAAAGGATATACTAAGATAATCAAAAATAATGAATCCAAAAATAAAGAGGAGTACAAAGACTGAAATCAAGGCTTTTTTTATAAATTTTGAAGTAATTGAAAACTCTTTATTTGTTGATGTGGCATCTGAAATGATTATAACTGAATAGAGTTTATTTTTTTTTTTCATGTTTTCTAAATCTTACAAAAATATATTATTATACAAATTTTTATTTAAAGTCAAGTAAATATCCGATATTTTCCTAATATTTTTATAAATTATATATAAAAATAACTTAAATTTCGTAGAAATTAATAAAAATATATATTATAATAGATATAATATTACTTTTGTTTTTATTTATTATTGCTTGACAATAATATAGTAAAAATGTTAAAAAGGAAACATAAATGAAAGGAGGACATATGGAAACGAAAAAAATTGTTCTTGCAGATAGTAGTTACACGATTCGTAGAATAACAGAATTATCATTTTCAGAAGAGGAAGGTATTGAACTTATTACTTTAGAAAATGGTTTCAATATAAAGGAAAAACTAATAGAATTAAAACCAGCAGCTGTTCTTGTTGATATAAAACTGTCTGGACTTAATGGGTATGATACTTGTAAATTTATAAATGAGACTGAGTCTTTAAAAGAGACAATGGTGTTTTTAATGAAAGGTGGTTTTGAGCCGGTTAATGAAGGACTATTGAAAGATCTAAAGTATATAGATATTATAACAAAACCTTTTGATTCAAATGAACTTGTTTCATCTATCAAAGAGATGTTAGATAAAGATAGTGTTAAAGCCCCTCCTATTGCACCAGAGGATTTACCTGAAATTGATAGTATTGACGAAGTCGAAGATGGGATCTCTTTCTCAGATATAGAAGATGAATTGAAATCTGATAAGATTATTTCGGAAGATTTGGAAGAAGAAAAAGAGGAATTGTATAATGAAGAAGTATTACCATCTGAAGAGATAACTCAAGGCCCTCAACTTGATAAAGAAAGCTCTCTTGATGTTAATACTTTTGATACTGATGAAATTGAAAATCCATTCAAAGAAGAAGCTGAAAAAATAGAACCTTCTGACGAGCTTTTTGAAGCAGAAGAAACCGAGGAGAAAACAGAAGAGGAGATAGATAGGCAATCAGTGGAAAAAAAAGTAAAAGATTTTTTTGCTGCTTCTGAAATTAAAGAAACTGAGGAAAAAACAGAAGAAGAAATTAAAATTGAAGAAGAAGCTGAAAAATTGGAAGTTTCTGTAGCAAAGAAAGAGGTTGAAAGAATCGAAGGAATAAGCCAAAAACAAAAAGAAGATTTAGTCGAAAAAGTAGAAGACAAATTGACTCTTGCAGTCAAAGAAATTTTATGGGAAATTGTACCTTCTTTTGCTGATAAAATTATCAAAGAGGAGATTGAAAAAATCAAGGCTGACATAGATATTGAAGTAGAATAAAATAATAGCCGTATAAGAAAGGGGGAATTTTTTTCATGGAAAAATCCTATAGTCATAAAGAGATTGAAAAGAATTGGTATAAAATTTGGGTTGAGAATGATTTGTTTAAAGCTGATAATAAATCAAAAACCACCCCTTTTTCAATGGTTTTACCACCTCCAAACATAACAGGCTCCTTACACATGGGGCATGCATTAACATTTACAATACCAGATATAATTAACAGAAGAAAAATGATGCAGGATTTTAATACATTATGGCTCCCTGGAGTTGATCATGCGGGAATTGCAACTCAAATGGTTGTTGAAAAACACTTGAAAAAGGAAAAGGGATTAGCAAAGGAAGATTTGGGGAGGGAAAAATTCATACAATTTGTCTGGGATTGGAAGAAAAAGTCAGAAAAACAAATCATAAAACAGATTGATAAACTTGGCCTATCCCTTGATTGGACCAGAATGAAATTCACACTTGATGATGATATGAAGAAAACAGTGATAAGAGTGTTTGTTCAATTATATAAAGAGGGTAAAATTTATCAGGGAACTTATATGGTTAATCGTTGCCCTTCTTGTAAAACTGTATTATCAGACCTTGAAGTAGACCATAGAGAGATTCATGGGAAACTGACATATATAAAATACCCTTTAAAAGGAAAAAAGGATGATTTTGTTGTTGTTGCTACTACAAGACCTGAAACTATGTTAGGTGACACAGCAGTAGCTGTAAACCCGGAGGATGAGAGATACAAGAATATTATTGGGCAAGAATTAATACTCCCTCTTACAAATAGAGTAATTAAAATTATAGCAGATAAACGGGTGGATAAAGAATTTGGGACAGGAGCAGTTAAGATAACACCTGCGCATGACCCTAATGATTATGATATAGCTTTAAAACATAATCTTAAAAGTGTAAGAGTTATTGATCATAATGCCAGAATGACAGGGCCAATAAAAAAAAAGTTTATTGGACTTGATAGGTTTGAATGTAGAGAAAAGATAATTAATGATTTAAAGAAACTGGGTTTGATTGAAAAAGAGGAAGATTATGTACACAATGTTGGGCACTGCCATAGATGCGAAACAATGGTTGAACCAGATATTTCAAAGCAATGGTTTTTGAAAACCTCAGAAATTGCAAAACCAGCAATAGAAGTTGTAGAAAAAAACAATGTTGTTTTTATACCTAACAAATGGGAAAAAGTCTTTTTTAACTGGATGTACAATATTAAAGATTGGTGTATTTCACGCCAATTGTGGTGGGGGCACAGAATCCCGGCTTATTACTGTTTGGAATGCGGGCAAATCATGGTTGAAGAGGAGAGACCTCCCAAATGCTCAAATTGCAACTCAACAGAAATTTCTCAGGATGTAGATGTGCTTGATACATGGTTCTCTTCAGCTCTTTGGCCTTTTTCTACACTGGGTTGGAATGTGAATTCTGGAGATTTTAAAACATATTACCCAACATCTATTATGGCAACAGGTTTTGATATAATTTTTTTCTGGGTTGCACGAATGATAATGATGGGTGTTCATTTTACTGGCGAAGTGCCTTTCAGAGAAGTGCTAATAAATGGGTTGATAAGAGATGAAAAAGGTCAGAAAATGAGCAAAACAAAAAACAATGCTGTTGACCCTCTTGATGTAATAGATAAGTTTGGATCAGATGCTTTGAGATTTACTCTTGCAATTCAAGCTGTTCCAGGTATGGACATCTCTTTTTCAATGAATAGAATAAAAGGATATAAAGCTTTTGCAAATAAGATCTGGAATGCTTCAAGATATGTCATAATGAATTTAAAAGGAGATGAGAATTTTAATGTAGATTTTAAAAAAATAAGTGATACGGATAAATGGATACTGAATTTTTTAAATAATATAACAGAAAAAGTTAATGATCTAATGGATAATTATAGGATAAATGAAGCAGCAGACCAGATATATCATTTTTTCTGGCATGAGTATTGTGATTGGTATCTTGAATTTGCAAAGAATGATATTGATAATATTGATACAAGAAAAGTATTAAAATTCACTCTTTTTAGATTGCTTCAATTGCTACATCCTTTTATGCCCTTTATTACAGAGGAGATTTATCAAAAAATTAAAATTAATGAGGATTTTTTGATTCAGACTAAATTTCCATCTTTTAATAGCGAAATGTTTTTCATTGATGAGTATAAGGACATAGAATTACTTAAAAAAATAATTATGGAAACAAGAAAAACAAGAACAGAAAATAGAATTGATCCAAATAAAAAAATAGATATTTACTTAAAATCTGAATCTGAAAAAGAGAGGGAAATTGTTTCAAATCTATTGAGATACTTTAATTTTTTGACTAAAAGTATTAGTACAGAAATAAAAAACGATTTTTCAAATTTACCTAAAGGTTTTAGAGGGGTTTGCTTGAACTGGGAGATACTATTACCTTTCAGCAATAATAGTGATAGGGTAAAAGAGCTAAAAAGATTGAAAAAAGAAGTTGACAAAGCTGAAAATCAGATAAAAAAGCTTGGAGAAAAGCTTTCAAATAAGGAGTTTGTAACTAAAGCGCCTGAGCTAATTGTTATAGATTTTAAAAAGAATCTTCAAGTACTTATTGATAAAAGGGAAAAAATTCAGAAAACAATAAGTGACTTATCCTAAATTTTTAAAAGTTATAAAATTTGATGTATGTGATTCAACTAATAATTTTTTGAAAAAAAATTATAGAGAATTTCAGAATGAATTCCCTGTGCTAATAACAACAATAGAGCAAACAAAAGGTAAAGGACGTGAAACAAGAAATTGGTTCTCTGAAAAAAATAAAGGATTATATTCATCTTTTGCCTTCTTTATAAAAAATAAGAAAAATCTTAATCTTCTTTCTTTAATTGCAGGTATTTGTGTTTCTGAAGTTTTAAATAAGATAAGTAAAAACGATTTCATTATTAAATGGCCAAATGATGTTCTGTACAAAAACAAAAAAATAGCTGGAGTTTTGATTGAAAATGTAATTTTCGAAAAAAAAATTGTGAGTATTGTTGGTATTGGGGTTAACTTAAATCATAAACAAATAGATTTCCCTGATGAATTAAAAGAAAGTGCTATATCTTTAAAGATAATTACTGGAAAATCTTATGAAGTTGAAAAAGTAAATATGAAATTATCAAGACTATTTTTTAAATGGCTTGAGAAGCTTGAGAAAAATGAAAGAGAAAAAATTATTAAAAAGAGTAATGAATTGGGTTCTCTTTTTAAGGGGAAAAAAATTTTATTTCATAATAAAGATAAAATAATTAAAGGGATTTATAGAGGAATAAATAAAGAAGGAGGCTTGGTTCTGGAACAGGATAATGGTATTGAATCTATATTTTTCTCCGGCGAGATCCGCTTGTAGATTTTTGGTTCAAAGCAATCTTGCTTACTAAAATAATATAACTTAGTAATAACATATTGAATTTTATGCAATAATTTGATATTTTATAGTTCTTAAATGAGGAGATTTTTGTATGGTTGAAAAAAGAGCAACGAATGTAACATGGCATGAGTATAAAATCAAAAGAGAAGATAGAGAAAAACTTCTTAAACAGAAAGGTGTACTTTTATGGTTTACAGGGCTTTCTGCTAGTGGAAAGTCAACAATTGCAAATCAGGTTTGTTATGAGCTATTCAAATTAGGCAAACTTACATATGTTCTTGATGGTGATAATATAAGGCATGGTCTTAATAAAAACCTTGGTTTCTCGCCTGAAGATAGAGAAGAGAACATAAGAAGAATAGCTGAGGTTGGAAAGCTTTTTGTAAACGCAGGAATAATAGCTTCTACTGCGTTTATTTCACCTTATAGGAAAGACAGAGATTTTGCAAGAGAACTTGTAGTAAAGGGAAGATTTATTGAGATATTTGTAAAAGCATCTATTGAAACCTGTGAAAATAGAGACCAAAAAGGGTTATACAAAAAAGCTAAAATAGGAGAGATAAGAGAATTTACAGGCATATCGGCTCCATATGAAGAACCCCTTAATCCAGAAATTATTTTAGATGCGAATAGATTGACTATTAACGAAGAAGTTAAAAAAGTTTTGGACTATTTAAAAGATAATAAAATTATTTAATTCCGGCTTTAATACAGCAGATGCAGAAAATTTCTGATTTAAATATAATTTTGTTTTTTTTATTTGTTATTTTTTGCAATAATATCTTTGCTGATAAGGCAAACTTGAAAAATGTCATTATCATCTCTGTTGATACATTGAGAGCTGACCATTTAAGCTGTTATGGTTACCCAATAAAAACATCACCAGCAATAGATGACTTATCAAGAGATGGTGTGAGATTTTCAAGGTGTTTTACTATTACACCTTTAACATCTCCTGGATTTTCCACAATGCTAACATCACTTCCTCCTTATAAGCATGGATCAAAAAGGAATGGGTTACCGATTTTCAAACATATAAGAACATTGCCCTATTTTTTGAAAAAATATGGCTATTATTCCTCTGCCTTTATATCAAACTGGCCTTTGAGGAAAAATCTATCGGGTCTTCATCAGGATTTTGATTCTTATTATGAAGTATTTAATAAAAAAAGATGGTTTGGGTTGCTGAATGCAGAAGGTAGGGCAAAAGAAGTTACCAAAAGAGCTATTAAGTGGTTAGAGGATCATCATAAAAAGAGAATATTCTTATGGATTCATTTATCTGAACCACATGCTCCTTATGTCTTTCATAAAAAATTTGATTTTGATATCAATAAAATAGATCCATCTTACTATCCTCATGGAACAAGATTTTCAAAGATAAAGAAATATGATAGTGAAATTGCTTTCACTGATTTTTACATTGGAAAACTGATTGAAAAGATCAAAGGATTAGGCCTTTATCACGATTCATTGATTGTTTTTAATTCTGATCATGGTGAGAGCTTTGGAGAGCACAACTATTTTAAACATGGAAGAAAATTGTATGATTCCTGCCTGCATGT
>JAUWNT010000100.1 GCA_030612495.1 Candidatus Aminicenantota bacterium | reverse complement strand
TTAAATTTGTGCAAGTTTTGAACAATTTCAATTGAAACTAAAGATTGAAGAGAACACCCAACCACGCCTTTTTTATATGAAGAATCTTCAAAAATCACTTCAGGGAAGATACCTCCCCACACTATAACCTTGGTCTTTTTTAACAAAGGCTGTATCTTCTTATAATCAAATGGGGTCTCTTCTGCAACAAAAAGTAAAATCCCCTTGGGATTATCTTCACAAAGCTCTTCAATAAATAGTTTCCACCCCTTTAAATTTTTTCCACCAAAAAACTTTACTTTTTTAAGTCTCATATCAATTCGAAATATATCTATAAAATTAATTTTAAATTAAATAAATATTTATGTCAATAAATAAGGATTTTATACCTATTAAATAGAAAGAGAAAACTGGCAGCGCTACGGGGAATCGAACCCCGGTTTGATGACTGAGAATCACCCGTCCTAACCCCTAGACGATAGCGCCACTCGATTTAAAAAGAGTACATATAAAAAAATGGCTGGGAAGTAGGGACTTGAACCCCAATTCTATGATCCAGAGTCATATGTCCTGCCAATTAGACGACTTCCCAGCTCGAAAACCAATTATACTAATTTTTTCAATTATGTCAAGAAGTTGTAAAAAAAAAGCCCCGACATAGGTCGGGGCTTTTTTATCTATGTAATATAGTCTACACTAATTTAAGCCTAATACATTCCGCCCATTCCACCTGCTGGAGGCATTGGAGGAGCACTCTCAGGCTCAGGAATATCTGAAACAAGCCCTTCAGCTGTTAAAAGTAGTCCAGCTATTGAAGCAGCATTCTCAAGCTCAGTTCTTACAACTTTAGCAGGGTCAATAATGCCTGCTTCTAACATATCTCTGTATTCTCCTGATAAAGCATCAAACCCAACATTTTTATCTTTTGATCTTTTTATTCTATCAACAATCG
Organism: Candidatus Aminicenantota bacterium; assembly: GCA_030612495.1. Lineage (GTDB taxonomy): Bacteria > Acidobacteriota > Aminicenantia > UBA2199 > UBA2199 > JAUWNT01. The sequence goes on along the minus strand of JAUWNT010000100.1, from coordinate 6,795 downwards.
TAGATCCTTCTTCACCAGCATTATCAGCAATCTGTCTTAAAGGAGCTTCAAGCGCCTTGACTAATATGTTAATCCCAAGTTGCATATCTCCATCAAGTTTAAGTTTTTTCAATGAATCAATAGAATTTAGTAAAGCAATCCCGCCACCAGGTACTATGCCTTCCTCAACAGCAGCTTTAGTTGCATGCATTGCATCTTCAACTCTTGCTTTCTTCTCTTTTAATTCGGTTTCTGTAGCAGCGCCTACTTTAATGATAGCAACTCCTCCTGAAAGTTTTGCGAGTCTTTCCTGGAGTTTTTCTTTATCATAATCAGATGTTGTTGCTTCAATTTGCTTTTTTATATTATTTATTCTTGCTTTAACATCATCAGTAGAACTTTCACCCTCAATTATAGTTGTGTTTTCTTTATCAACAACAATCTTTTTAGCTCCTCCAAGATGATCAAGAGTTACTGATTCGAGCTTCATTCCAAGCTCTTCAGAAATTACTGTTCCACCTGTAAGTATTGCAATATCCTCAAGCATTGCTTTTCTTCTATCACCAAAGCCAGGAGCTTTTACTGCACAAACATTAAATGTACCTCTCATTTTATTAATAACAAGAGTTGTTAATGCTTCACCTTCAATATCCTCAGCAATAATCATCAAAGGCCTTCCTGATTTTGCTAATTGTTCAAGTAAAGGAAGCATTTCCCTTATTGTTGTTAACTTTTTCTCATGAATTAAAATATAAGGTGTTTCAAGAACAGCTTCCATTCTTTCTGCATCTGTTACGAAATATGCAGAAATGAACCCTCTATCAAATTGCATACCTTCAACAAAATCAAGTGTAGTCTCAAGAGTTTTTCCCTCTTCAACAGTTATAACACCATCTTTACCTACTTTATCCATTGCATCTGCAATAATCTCACCTATTGACATATCATTATTTGCAGAAATAGATCCAACCTGAGCTATCATTTGCCCTGATACATCTTTTTTAAAATCCGAAATCGACTTTACTACAGATTTTACACCCTCATCAATACCCTTTTTAATCAGAGTAGGATTTGCACCTGCAGCAACCATTTTCAAACCTTCCTTAAAAATACTCTGAGCAAGTATAGTTGCGGTTGTTGTTCCATCACCTGCAACATCAGATGTCTTAGAAGCAACTTCTTTAACCATCTGAGCTCCCATGTTTTCAATAGGATCTTTTAATTCGATCTCTTTAGCAACAGTAACACCATCCTTTGTTATTAATGGAGATCCAAATTTCTTCTCAATAACAATATTTCGTCCTCTCGGACCAAGTGTTGCCTTTACCACGTCTGTTAATTGATTAATACCTCTTAAAATAGCTTGTCTTGCATCTTCACCTAAAGTGATATCTTTTGCCATTTTATCCTCCTATATCGTATTAAATTTTAATTGATATTATATAAAATATCTTAGATGTTGTCAAATCCAAATAGAGTAAATTAAATCTGGTTGAAACACAATAGGTTCCCGATATCTAACAAATATTAATGTTTACTTCAATTTGCTCTTTTTTGCTTTAATATTCAATTTTTTTATCTTTTTTGATATAGTATTCCTATGTAGTTTAATTCTCAAAGACATCTTTGAAAGATTATAATCATACTTTTCAATAAGAGCTTGCAATAAAGTCTTTTCGAATTCGTTTAATATTTCTTGAAAATATAACTTTGATGAGGAAGCTTTATAAGCCAAGATTTTCATCTGTTTTTTTATTGTAAGATCTTTAAAATCTTCAGCTTGCTCAATAATTTTTTTATCTACCATGTTAATTTAAAAACTATACATAAATATAAATTCATAATAAATCATTATATACAATTTTATCTTTTTTTAATTCCTTATCATCTTTTTCTTTTTGTTTTTTTACATTTTTTTCATTCCCATTTACATCAGGAACAAGATTAAATGTAAAATCAATTGTTTCTTTAAAAAATGGGAATAATTTAGAATCAATACATAATTTACCATCAACCTTAGAAGCAATTAATCCAAATACAATAACACATGAAATTAAAATCCCCCTAATCAACCCAAAAACACCCCCGAGTATTTTGTCAATAGATTTTAATGGACCTAACACAAATATTTTCTTTAAAAAGAATGTTACTAAAGATCCAACTATCAATATTATCACAAAAATTAAAACAAAACCAACAAATTTTGAAATGTTTTTATTCTTTATATATTTTAATAAAAAACTACCTATTTCCGAATAGTATAAAAAAGATAATACTGCAGCTATAATTAAAAAAACAAGAGAAAATAATTCTTTAATAAATCCTTTCAATATCCCAATAAACATTGACAGAAGTATTATAACTATAAAAATAATATCAAGAATGTTTAAACCCATAATTATAAAGTTTCACCTGTTAAAATCTTATAAATTTCTAAATATTTTTCTCTTGTTTTATTTATTACATCATCAGGTAATTCAGGTGGATTTGATTTCATATCCCAGGAAGAATTTAAAAGAAAATTTCTTACAAACTGTTTATCAAAAGGAGGGGGTTCTGTACCCCTTGAATAGTCTTCGACTTTCCAGAATCTAGATGAATCAGGTGTAAATATTTCATCAATTAAAACAATATCTCCCCTATTATCCCTGCCAAATTCAAACTTTGTATCTGCTATTATAATTCCTTTTTTTAATGCATATTCTTTTGCAAACTTATACAATTTTATGGATAAATCCCTGATTTTCTCAGAATATTCTTTTCCTATTGTTCTTTCCATCTCTTTAAAGTCTATATTTTCATCATGCCCTTTTTCAGATTTTGTTGTTGGTGTAAAAATCGGTTCAGGAAATTTATCTGCAAACTTCAATCCGGATGGGCACTTTACACCTGATATCTCTCCTGTTTTCTCATAACTTTTCCACCCTGATCCCACAATATAGCCTCTGACAATAGCCTCAATAGGAAAAGTATCAAGTTTTTTCACAAGAACTGCTCTTTTTTTTATTATATTTGAAAACTCTTTGAAATCATCCAGTTTATGCGGTTCATCACATATTATATGATTTTTGATAAAACTTTTTGTGTATCTAAACCAGAAAGCAGTGATTTGATTTAATATTTTCCCCTTTTCAGGAATCAATGATTTAAGAACATAGTCAAATGCGGATATCCTGTCAGTAGATACAATCAATAAATTACCATCAATCTCAAAAACATCTCTAACTTTCCCCTTTTTAAATAATTTTAATGGTAATTTTACACTTTCTACAACATCCATATTTTTCTCCAAATAAAAACTCTCCAATTATAGAGTATTAATTCTCCAATTTATATTGTTATAATATTGAGTAACCTACTGTTAATCCAGCAACAACAATTGATATCATACTCATTAATTTAATTAAAATATTTAATGAAGGACCGGATGTATCTTTTAAAGGATCTCCTACAGTATCTCCTACAACACTTGCTTTATGAGCTGGAGAGCCTTTGCCGCCAAAATTTCCCATTTCAATATATTTTTTTGCATTATCCCAAGAACCACCAGTATTTGCCATAAAAATTGCTAAAACAAATCCAGAAGCAAGAGCTCCAACTAAAAGTCCCATAACACCTGCAACACCAAATACGATCCCAGTAATGATAGGAATAAGCACTGCCATAGAAGAAGGTAAAATCATCTCTTTCTGAGCGCCCTGAGTTGATATTAAAACACATGCATGGTAATCCGGTTTTGTTGTTCCATCCATAATCCCTGGTGTTTCACGAAACTGCCTTCTTACCTCATTAACCATTTCAGAAGCAGCCCTTCCAACAGCTTTCATTGTTAAACCAGAGAATAAAAATGACATCATTGAACCTATGAAAATTCCCACTATTACTTTTGGATTCATTAGATTAACAGAAAATATCTGCATAAACTTTTCAATTGAAATACTATTTATATCACCAATCGAATGAAATACATTCCCAGCTACTTCAATTCCTTTTTCCATAGCTGCAGGTGTTTTGTCAAATATATGCCTCATTCCAGCTTTAACCTCTTCTATATACGCAGCTAAAAGTGCAAGAGCTGTTAAAGCTGCAGATCCAATAGCAAAACCTTTACCAGTTGCAGCAGTTGTATTCCCAAGTGAATCCAAAGCATCTGTGCGTTCTCTAACTACTTTATCAAGGCCTGACATCTCAGCATTTCCGCCTGCATTATCTGCAATTGGCCCATATGCATCTGTAGCAAGTGTAATCCCTAAAGTGGAAAGCATTCCAACTGCAGCTACAGCTATACCATAAAGTCCAACACTTGTGTTTTTAAAACCACCTGCAAAAGCAAAAGCTCCTATAATTCCAGCTGCAACTGAAAGAACAGGAATTGCAGTTGATATCATACCTGAAGCAAGTCCACCAATAATTACTGTTGCTTCGCCAGTCTGTGTTTTTTCAGCAACCTCTCTTGTGGGTTTATAATCAGCAGAAGTATAATACTCAACACTTTTTCCTACCACAATTCCAACAATTAAACCTGTAACAATTGATCCGAACAATCCAAGATTATCAGGTAAAAGTAATTTGACTGACAAAAAAGAACCAATTATTATTAAAATAGAACTTATATTTATACCAAATCCAAGTGAACCAAGTAGTTCTTTTTGAGAAGCTCCTTCTTTCGTTCTAACAAAGAATATTCCCAATATTGAAGCAATAATTCCAATAGCAGCAATTACCATTGGAAGAATCACAGCATTATATTGTATCTTTGGGTTTATAAATGCAAAAGCAGAAGCTCCTAAAGCTGCAGCAGAAAGAATAGAGCCTGCATAAGACTCATAAAGGTCAGCTCCCATACCAGCAACATCACCTACATTATCACCTACATTATCCGCAATTGTTGCAGGGTTCCTCGGGTCATCTTCAGGAATGCCTGCCTCAATCTTTCCAACAAGATCTGCACCAACATCCGCAGCTTTTGTAAAAATACCACCACCCACTCTTGCAAACAGTGCTTGAAGAGATGCTCCCATTCCAAATGAAAGCATTGTAACAGTTGTAATAGTCAAAGGATATTTAAAGATTATGTGTAAAACAATAAACCAAATTGCAATATCAATAAGCCCTAATCCTACAACCACAAGTCCCATAACTGCTCCACTTCTAAAAGCTACTTTCAATGCCTTATCAAGAGATTTTCTAGCCTGGTTTGTTGTTCTAGCTGAAGCTAAAGTTGCTGTAGTCATTCCAATAAATCCAGAAAGACCTGAAAAAAAGCCTCCTGTTAAAAATGCAAAAGGGGTCCAGGGTGATTGAACTTTTAATACATAAGAGAGGAATGCTAAAAAGAGTGCTGCTAAAAAGAAAAATAAAACAACTATTTTATACTGCTGTTTTAAATATGCCCTAGCCCCTCTTCTTACTGCTTCTGCAATTTCAATCATCTTTTCTGTTCCCTCTTCTAACTTCATTATATTTCTGTAAAAACCATATGCAAAAATCAAGGCAATCAGAGCTGAAATTGGTGCAATTGAGAATATAACAATATTTTCCATTTACTATATCTCCTTTGAAAATTTAAAGTTAATTCTAATAAATTAATAGCCACTTGTCAATTAATCGAATTGACTCCTAATAATCAACTAAAATCTCATAAATAGTTGAATATACCTCCATTACACTAGTTATAACTGGTATAATAGAGGTATGAAAAAAAATAAATTTTTCACCCACTAGGTGAAAGCCCCAAATGAGGCAAACAAATGAGGCAAATATGATAATAAAACAAAATCTTAAAAATTTCAACATTGGGGTGTTAAAAAAAACAAAAGTAACAGCAAGTAGCGGATTATTATTAATTTTAAAATTTGCTGAAGAGATTGGTTTATTCAAAGAAATAGACAAGAGATTTTCTCATTTAAAAGAGAGAGACAGGGGATATTCGGTATCTCAGATGTTTTTGTCCATTTTGAGTACATTTATAAAAGGTGGAAACAGGTTAAGCGATATAAATGTTTTGTCTTCAGATCCTGGATTACTTGATATATTACAGATGAGTAAACTTCCAAATGAAAATACACTTGGAGGATTTGCTCGTAAATTCAGTCAAAGAGATACATTCAATCTTTCAGAGCTTGTGATGAAATTATCCAGCAATATAATTAAATTAAAAGGTTTAAAAGAGGTGATAATAGATATTGATTCTTCAATAGTTGAAAGTAAAATAAATATAGCCAGAAAATGTTACGAAGGCAGTATAGGGTTCAATCCTTTAATGAGTATTATCAAATATGGGAAAATACTGAGCATGGCTGGATTTTCTTTATTTAGATATGGTAATGCGAGTCCTCAATCAAATAATTTAAGTTTGCTTAGAAAGATGGTTAGATATTTAAGAGATAATAATCCGGGTCTTAAGTTGATTGTTAGGATAGATAGTGCAGGCTATAACTATCGTATTATGAGGTTTTGTGATGAGAATGATGTAGAATTTGTTATAGCCGGAGACAAATATGATATTATTCTCAAGACAATATTACAGATAAAAAAATCATCCTGGGAGAAATTAAATAAAAAGGGGAACAATAAGAAGCTCCAAAAGGAAAAGAAAATAGAAGAAGTAGCAGAAGGTGTACATTTTATTGGTCCTGAAAAAAAAGGTAGTGCATACCGATTTATTGCAGTCAGGAAAAAAAATGAACAAATGGCATTATTTCCTGAATATGAATACAGTTACCGAATCTATTTTACAAATAAAGATTATAATAAGCATGAATTAGTTCAGCTATACAGAGACCGAGGAGATGCTGAGAATGTAATCAAAGAAGA
>JAUWNT010000157.1 GCA_030612495.1 Candidatus Aminicenantota bacterium | reverse complement strand
AAAAACTATGCATGAGCGGAAACGTATGCTCATAGAGGGTGTGGATGCTATTATAGCTCTTCCAGGGGGATGTGGTACTTTTGAAGAAGTGTTTGAGGCAATTACCTTAAAACGCCTGGGTATTTACTTAAATCCAATAGTATTTGTGAATATTAAAGGATATTTTAATTTCTGTTTAAAATTACTTGATCATTGTATTGATGAACATTTTATGAGAGAAATGCATCGCAATATGTGGCTATCAATTGATCGGGTAGAAGATGTTATACAGGCTATTAAAAAGGCTTATAAATGGAACGCTAATGCAAGGCATTTTGCTGTTGTATAGTTGTATATATAAAGGTAATTTTATCTATACATGGTCCATTTAATTATCTCTTTGAGAGAGGGTTTTTTCCCATACATTAAAATCCCTGTTCTAAAAATTTTTGCTCCAAGCCATGCTAAAAACATGGTAAATAATGAGCTAGATAAGATTGAACATGCAATTTGGAAAAAAGAGGGGATTGAAACACTGATCCTCATAAACATAAGAGTTGGTGTGAAAAGAGGAAAAAATGAGGCAAGTACTACAATTGATGTATTTGGGTTTTGAGTTATCATTATTCCAATTATAAATGGTATAATGAGGAGAAAAGATATGGGAGTTGCATATTGCTGTGCTTCTTGATCTGTATTAACCGAAGCACCAACAATTGAAAATAGAACAGAAAACATGAAGTATCCTAAAATGAAAAAAACAACAAAATATATGATTAATTCAGGAGTAAAAAAGCTCAAAATACTTTTATCAATTTTAAAAGAGTAGCGACTTATGAATACACCTCCTAAAATTATCCACAAAGCAACTTGAGTTAAACCGGCAAGTCCTATGCCCAGGATTTTTCCATAAAATAGATACTGGGTTTTTGTTGAAGATATGAGAACTTCAGCAATTCTATTATTTTTTTCTTCGATAATTCCCCTCATTATTAATTGTCCATAAGCCATGATTATTGAAAATAGTAAAGTTAGCATGAAAATTGACATTATATAAGGTATTTCAGAACGCGATTTTGTTGTTCCCCCTTTTTTTACTATAAATAGGCTCGGTTTTACATCTCGTGTTGCTTTTTCTACAATTTCAACGATTTTCGGGTCTTTTATTTTTTCTTTTAAAACATTTGAGGATAATATTTTTTGAATTGTTGAAATAATATATTTATTTGTTTCAAAATCTGAAATATTCGAAGCACAAAAATATATTTGCCTTGTTTTTTTTACATTTTCCGGGATTAGAATAAGTCCATCTATCATTTTATCTAAGATTTTATTCTTGTATTCTGGGATTAATTGAAAGTTTGAATTATTTTTATTCAAAACATTTTTTTCATAAATTTTTATTAAACTATTTTGTTTTTGATCTGTTTTTATGATATTTGTAAAGTTTAATTTAAGCGCCTCTTTTACTCTTTTATTCTTGTTGCTTTCTTCAATAAATTGCTTTTGGATAAATCCTGAAAAGTCTGAAATTTCAATTTTTTTTTCTTCTCTTCCAGCTCTTTGAAGAAGTATTGGAAGAAACATAAATCCAGCCATTAGAATAGGGCTCAAAATCGTTGATATAATAAAGGACTTTTTTTTAACAATCTGTTTATATTCTTTTTTTATTATTGTTAAAATTTTCATTTGTCATCTCCTTTATCAACCTGGTTTGTTTGTGCAAGTCTTTTTATGAAAATATTACTTAAGGAAGGTTCTGTTGTTTGAAAACTATTAACTGATAATTTATTCATCAAATCTTTCAATAGCCTATCTTTATTATTATTGTCCTGTAATTCAATCTCCATTTCCTTTCCATAATCTCTTACATTTTTTACATATTTGAGAGAAGACACGAATTCAGAGTTTCCATTGTAATTTACTTTTAAAAATTGTGTTCCATACATAGATTTGATTTCAGAAAGAGGGCCATCTAGGACTTTTTTACCTTTGTTTATCATAACAACTGAATCAACTATTTTTTCAGCGTATTCCATAAGGTGTGTGGAAAATATAATTGTTACTCCTTCTCTCTTTTTCTCAAGAATAATATCTTTAACAATTTCTATGTTAACTGGATCAAGACCTGCAAATGGTTCGTCTAAGATTAGAAATTCTGGTGAATGCATTATTGTTATAATAAATTGAAGTTTTTGAGCCATTCCTTTTGATAATTCCTCAACTTTTTTGTTTCTATAATTTTCAAGATCAAACTTTTTTAATAATTTATTGCCCTTTTTTTTGATTTCATCTCTTTTCATACCCTTTAATTCACCGAAAAAAGACAGGGTCTCTAAAACTTTAAGTTTTCTATATAACCCTCTTTCTTCAGGTAAATATCCAATTCTATCTTTTATTTTTTCAGAGAATTTCTCTCCTAAAAGCCTGATATTTCCTGAGTCAGGAGCAATAATGTTCATTATCATTCTTATTATTGTTGTTTTGCCAGCCCCATTTGGCCCCAGAAGTCCCAATATTTCACCTTTGCTTAATCTCAGAGAAACATTGTCAACAGCTCTTTTCCCATCAAAATCCTTAACTAATTTTTCAAGAACAACAATGTGTTCATTCATTATTCCTCCTCTGTTTATTAAAATTTGAGAATTTAGTTATATTGTATTTTATCAGAGTTTTTATTTATTTCAAAATTGAAAAAATTGGTTTTTATATATAGAATATTATTGTAGGAAGGAAAAAATGAAAGAGATGGAATTTAGAGACTTTAATAAAATATCGGATTATCGCTGGCTTTTAGAGAAGAATAAAGATAGAACTATGAGAGTTGATGCTGAGATTTTTGCAAGTGAAAATATTTTAAAAAAAGCTATTGAAGATGCTTCAATACAGCAGGTTATTAATGTGGCATCATTAAATGGTATTATTTACCGCTCTTTAGCTATGCCAGATATTCATTATGGTTATGGTTTTTGTATTGGAGGAGTTGCTGCTTTTCCTGCTGATTCTGGTATAGTTTTGCCAGGAGGAGTTGGGTATGATATTAATTGTGGAGTAAGACTGATTTCAACGGAAATTACTTTAGATGAAATAATTAAATATAAAGAATCTATTGGATATTTGATTTTAAATGAGATTCCAACAGGATTGGGTTCAAAGAAGAGTTTTAAATTTAGTAGAAAGGATTTTTTGGGAATAATAAAAAATGGAGCTAAAGAAATTGTTGATAATTACTCAGGTTTGAACCAGGACCTTGAATATATTGAATCTAATGGAAAACTCGATTTTGATTCGCCTGGGGTTATTAGTGATAGGGCTTATGAGAGAGGAAGAGCACAGGTCGGTTCATTGGGTTCAGGCAACCATTTTATAGAAATTCAATTGGTAGATGAAATATTTGATGAGGATTCTGCTGAGATTTTTGGATTAAAAAAAGGAAATATCTCGATCATGATTCATACGGGTTCTCGTGGTTTTGGGCATCAAATTGCATCTGATTATATAGAAAGGATCAGGAGAAAAAATATAAATAAAATAAAGATAAAAGATCCTCAATTGATTTATGCTGAGATTAGCTCAAATGAGGGGAAAAACTATCTTCAGGCTTTGAATGCAGCATCAAATTTTGCATGGGCTAACAGGCATATGATAATGGAGGATGTAATTTCAATTTTTGAGAAATTTTTCAAATCTTCAAGAAAGGGTCTTGGAATAAATTTAATTTATGATCAGGCTCATAATATAGCTAAATTTGAAGACCATGTTATTAATGAAGAAAAAATAAGGGTTTTAGTTCATAGAAAAGGGGCAACACGCGCTTTTCCCTCAGGACACAAGGATATTCCTGAAAAATATAGAAAAACGGGCCAACCTGTTTTGATTCCTGGAAGTATGGGAACAGCCTCATATGTATTGAAAGGCACAAAAAAGGCAATGGATTTAACTTTTGCTTCATCTGCTCATGGTGCTGGAAGAAGAATGAGCAGGCATAAGGCAATAAAATTTTCTTCAAATATTAATGTTAGAGAGGAATTAAAAAAGAAGAATATATTTGTGTTTTCACACTCTAATAGGGGGTTAAAAGAAGAGATTCCTGAAGCATATAAAGATATAGATGAGGTTATTGAAGTAACCGAAGGCTCAGGTATTTCAAAAAAGGTAGCTCGTTTGATTCCATTGATAGTTGTTAAAGGATAGGGAAAAGGTAAAAGTAAAAAGGCAAAAGTAGGATTTGGGGGCTGGGATTTGGGAGTAGTAAAAAATATCAAGTAAAAACTCATCACTTGTTATTTTGACTCTTCGACATCTCAATATTTCGACTCACACTTAGACTCAAACTTAAACTGATAAAGGAAATACTATTCAACCATTCAACCAAGTAAGAGATGGGGTCAGTTCTTTCATTATAACATTTAATATGGTAAAATTATTTTATGTCCAGGCCATTAAGGATTGAATTTTCTGAGTTCAAAAATAAATATATTTGCAATGCGGATATAAATGAGTTAGATGAAATTGCACTATTCTCAAGGTAAGAAAAATCATGGAACTAGATGTTAAAGAATGGTTAAAAGATAAAGGGAAGGTATTTT
>JAUWNT010000113.1 GCA_030612495.1 Candidatus Aminicenantota bacterium | reverse complement strand
ATGGAGATATCCGATCAGAAATAAATTTTTCTTTTTATAGAGTGTATATTGGAATGAGAATCCATATATAGTAATAAAGATACTATAAAAAGAACTTCTTATAGGTTTTGTTTTACACTATGAGTAGTATTTTTCGTTTATTTCCAACACGTATTGTAATATTTTGAGAATCAAAATATTCAAGCACAGGTATTATATATTTCCTTGTTAATGAAGTTAAGTCCTTAAATGATTTTATATCGATTTCTTCGCCCTGATTTCTTTTATATTTTTTTAATCTATTTATGATCTTTTTTAGGACCTCTGAAATAATAAAGTATCTTTCATTTAATTGAATAATATTTTCTGTATTTGTTAGAAACCAGAGGGAGTTGTTTATTTCCCTATGCGATAATGTTGATAATTTAAGGATATTATCTATTGAAAAAATATTTAACATATTCTTTTTCAAAATCAATTCAATTTCTTCTATTGCTTTTCTTTCGTTTTCTGTTAATGCAAGTCTCTGAAATATAATCTTGCTTTTTACTATTTTAAATGAAAAATCATTTGAAGCTGAATTTAAAATATATCTGAAAAAAATAGATGATTGAGGTATTTTTAATTTTGATTCTAATTCTGAAAGTTTGATGGTTTTTATCCTGTTTGAATAGTAATGAGAAAGTAATGATTTCAAATTTGATAAACAATCCTTAAAGTTTTTATAAGATGTTATATATAGGGTGTTATAGTCAATTATTTTAATCTCTTTTTCAAGTTCTTTTTCAATTAAGAGGTCAGTGATTTCTTTTTTATTTAAATTGAAAAAGTAAAGTAACTGTTCTACTCTTAAAAAGTTCTCAATTCTTAATATGTCAAGTAATGTATCAATGATCTCATTTTTACTCTTTATATTAGTTCTATTTATTATATCTGATATTTTTTTTATCTTTCTTTTATTATATTTTGACAATGATGGTAATAAGATAACTATTTCTTTGTCATTATTTTTGAACTTGAATCTGTTAAGGAATTTGACTTCAACTTGAGTCTTGAAATATGCAATATATAAATCTTTTTCTATTTTTATGAAGTTTACGCTTTTTGTTTGGTCAGAAATAATTAAGTTCCCTGTAAAATTTGATTCAGAGTGATTCAATCTAACAAAATAGGAATTAAATTTCATTTTATTAATAAGAGTTATATATTAAAGGAGTCATACTTGTAGAGATCGGTAAAATAATATCAAATATCAAATTAATTGTGAGAGTCATTTTTCTAAATTTTTTATGGGGTGAGTGAGGGGATTTGAACCCCCAACATTCGGTTCCACAGACCGACACTCTACCATTGAGCTACACTCACCATAGAAAATATTCTATATTATTATAGGATATATGTCAATATTTTCTCACACAAAGGTAATTAGCCTAATTTGAAATGAAATAACTTTTAGTATTTTTATTATATATATGTTATAGTTTTTTTTGATTTAATAAAGGAGAAATAATTATGAAACGGATATCCTCTTATATACTATTTCTTTTTATGTTTTTTGGTTTTAGTCTTAACATTTTCACAGATGAGGGGATGTACCCTCTTAGTGAAATTTACAAACTTGATCTTAAATCAAAAGGTTTTCAAATTAATGCAAAAGAATTGTACAATCCTAATGGTATAAGTTTGGTTGATGGTATTATTAATTTAAGTGGATGTACAGCTTTGTTCGTTTCTTCAGATGGGCTTATTTTAACCAATTATCATTGTGCTTTTCGTGCAATCCAGGGAATAACAACAAAAGAAAAAGATTATATGCGTTCCGGTTTTTTAGCAAAAAACAGATCTGAAGAATTACAAGCTAAGGGGTATACTATACGTATTACTGAATCATATAAAGATGTTTCAAGGGAAGTACTTAGTGCTGTAAAAAAAAACATGAGCTTTGTTGAGCAAATAAAGGCAATTGAAAGAAGGATAAAGAAGATTGTTATAAGAACTGAAAAAAAGTATCCTGGGAAACGTGCAGAAGTTGCAGAGATGTTTAAAGGAAAAACTTATGTTTTATTTATTTACACCTATTTGAAGGATGTTCGCCTTGTTTATTCTCCACCTCGTTCGATTGGTGAGTTTGGAGGAGAGATTGATAATTGGATGTGGCCACGTCATACAGGTGATTTTTCATTTATGCGTGCTTATATAAGCCCAGATGGAAAACCAGCTGATTACTCTTTGGAAAATGTCCCGTTTCATCCAAAAAAATATATAAAAATTGCCCCTCAAGGTGTAAATGAAGGAGATTTTGTTTTTATTCTTGGATATCCAGGCAGGACTTATAGGCATAACACTTCATATTTTCTTTCCTTTGAGGAGAATGTTCGTATGCCGTATGTTGTTAACTTGTATAAATGGATGATTTCAATTATGAAAAAAATGAGCAAAAAAGATCGTTCAATTGCAATAAAACTCGCACCTCGCATTAGAGGCCTGTCAAACGCAGAAAAGAATTACAGAGGGAAATTAAAGGGTATTAAAAGATTGAATTTGGTTAAAAAAAGAAGAGAAAATGAAAAAATGTTGCAAAGCTTTATTAATGCTGATAAAAGGCGTAAACATAGATATGGTGTTGTTCTCAATAAGATATGTGATGTTTATAAAGAGAAAAGAATTTATGCAGGATATGATCAAGGAATGAGATATCTTTTGAGAAATTCATATTTACTCAATATTGCTTTTAGGGTTTATGAGTCATCGATTGAACGAAAAAAAACTGATATTGAAAGGGAATCAGCATATATGGACCGTAATTTCTCCAGAACAAAGAAGTTCATGCTTCTACGTTTGAGGAACTTTCATGAACAAACCGATAAGATTATTTTTAAAGAGATGTTATTGCGAGCTTTTAATTTGAGAGGAAATAAACGAATTCCAGCAGTTGATAGAATTGTAGGAGATATGGATCCTGAAAAAGCCATTAATGCCTATATAGGAAATTCTTATAAGTTAACAAAAATAAAAGATAGAAGTTTTCTGATTGGATTGTTTGGAAAATCTAAAGAGCAATTAGATAAAATGGGAGACCCATTTATTGTTCTGGCTAAGAATCTATACCCTACTTATAGGAAATTAAAAGAAAGAGAAAAAAGATATAAAGGGGCTCTTGATAATTTGTTGGCTAAGCTTATAAGTGTAAAGAAAAGATTCTTGGGAAAAGATTTTATCCCGGATGCTAATAGTACATTACGTTTGACTTATGGCAGGATTAAAGGGTATTCACCCGCTGATGCTGTTTATTTTAACCCAATCACAACTCTAAGGGGAATGCTTGAAAAGAATACAGGAAAACTTCCTTTTTCTGTTCCACAGAAACTTTCGGATCTTTACTATAAGAAAGATTTTGGGCGTTTCAAACATAAAGATTTAAATAATGTTCCAGTTGCAATGCTTTATGATATGGATACTACTGGAGGGAATTCAGGAAGTCCAGTTCTTAATTCTAAGGGTGAACTGGTGGGGCTTAATTTTGATCGTGTTTTTAAAGCAACAATAAATGATTATGCCTGGAATAAAAATTACAGTCGTTCGATTGGAGTTGATATTAGGTTTGTACTCTGGTTTACTCAAAAGTTTGGTGGAGCAGATTATATTTTAAAAGAAATGGGTATAAAAAATATATAAATTATATAAAAGTATATATTTAATTACATCAATTTATTCATTTACTTTAAGATCTAAATTTGTATTAATAAGTTGCATTTTATAAGAGTTATTTGTATAATTATTTTTAATTAATGTGTAGGAGGATATGTTATTATGAATAAAAAATACAATTTTTATGCAGGGCCAGCTATTCTTCCATTAGAAGTTATAAAAAAAGCTCAGGAAGAATTACTGGACTTGAATGGAATCGGACTTTCCATTTTGGAGATTAGCCATAGATCAAAAGATTTTGATAATATTATAAATACAGCAAAAGAGAAGATCAGATATTTATTAAATATACCTGATAATTATTCAATATTATTCTTGCAGGGTGGAGCTAGTTTTCAGTTTGCAATGATCCCAATGAATTTACTTAAGGGTGGAAAAGCTGATTATATAAATACCGGGGCATGGGCAAAGAAAGCAATTAAAGAAGCAAAATTTTTTGGAGATGTGAATATAGCTGGAAGTTCAGAAGATAAGAATTTTAATTATATTCCTGAAAATTTAACCTTAACTTCAGATGCATCTTATGTACATTTAACATCTAATGAGACTATTGGAGGTATTCAATGGTCAGAATTTCCTGATACAGGTGATGTACCTTTAATAGCAGATATGTCTTCGGAGATTTGTAGTAGGAGAATTGATGTCTCAAAGTTTGGTTTGATATATGCGGGAGCTCAAAAGAATATAGGACCTGCTGGTGTGACTTTAGTGATTATAAAAGATGATCTGGTTGAGAAGAGTCCTGATAATCTAACAACAATGTTAAAATATAAAACTCATGCTGAAAAAAAATCTATGTTCAATACTCCTCCTTGTTTTGCAATTTATATAATAAAACTGGTTATGGAATGGATTGAAAAAAGGGGTGGAATTAAAGCATTAGAAGCTATAAATGAAGAAAAAGCAAAGATTTTATACGATTTGATTGATGAAAGTAATTTATACACAGGAACTGCTGAAGTTAAGGATCGCTCAAGGATGAATGTGACTTTCAGACTATCATCAGAAGAATTGGAGAATAAATTTTTAGAAGAAGCAGGTAGAGAAGGGTTTGTTGGATTAAAAGGACACCGTAGTGTTGGTGGTTGTCGCGCTTCAATATATAATGCTATGCCTATTGAATATGTAAGAAAGTTAGCTGATTTTATGAGAAAATTCGAAAAGGATAATAGATAAAAAATACATATTACAAATAAAAGATTTATTGATAATTTTTTTCTAACTAAAAAAGTTGATTTTTATTTAAAATTAAAGCATAATTAAACTAGGGTTTTTAAAAAATATAAGAGGTTTATTTATTAAGTGAGGAAGAAAGGTAATATGTTGGCTAATATACTGATTATTGATGATGAAAAAGAGATCTGTTTATATTTAGAAGAGCTTCTGACTGAGAATAATTTTTTAGTGTTTACTGCTGAAAATGGGATGAAAGGGCTTGAAATAATTGAAAAAGAAAAAATTGATATTGTTTTAGCTGATATTGTGATGCCTAAAATAGATGGGATTGCATTAACACGTTCAATTAAGGAGATGAATCCCGATATTCCAGTTATCTTAATGACAGCTTATTCCTCAATTGAATATGCTGTTGAGTCAATGAAGGCCGGAGCTGCTGATTTTATAAGTAAACCTTTTAAGATTAATTATGCACTTTTTATTATAAAGAAAGTATTGGAAACAAAACGATTAGGAGAGAAAGCAAAGAAGACTGAATATTATAAAGAACTTTCAAATATCGATGCATTAACATCTATTCATAATTATAGGTTTTTTAAGGAAATATTGGATAATGAAATAAAAAGACATAAGAGATATGAGCGAAATTTAAGTTTTCTTTTGATTGATATAGATAATTTTAAGAGCATTAATGACACATATGGACATTTAACGGGTGATATTGTATTGAAACAGATTGCTGGATTACTTAGTAAAACGGTTCGGAGTTGTGATTTTTTAGCTCGCTATGGAGGAGAAGAATTTGCAGTAATTCTTCCGGAAACCTCAGAAAATGAAGCACTTATGTTAGGTAAAAGGATTGTTTCTATTATTGAGAATCATAAGTTTAAATCAGGTGAAGGTGAACCTATTATTAAAATTAGTGTAACTGTGGGGCTTACTTCTTTCCCAAGGAATGCTTCTAATTTACAACAATTAATTGATAGGGCTGACCAAGCCCTTTATAAAGGTAAGAGATTAGGTAAAAATCGTATTACTGTTTTTTAGTGGTTTAGCTTCTCAACGCTTCAACAGCTAAACTTATAACTATTTATTCGAGAATAAATGTTTGATTTTGAGGATTGATATTTTTCTTTTTATTAATATTTATTTTTGATTTTAAAATTTTTTTTATATCTTTTGCATGTTTTTCTGCTTCTAAGTACCCTGCATCAAAACATTCTTGATATTTTTCAAATTCACACCAATTAACCTGGTTAAAAACCGGATTTAAAAGAAGAGAACATGCCTGGCGATTTTGATCATGTAAAATGTGTGAAACGATTTCTTCACTTCTTATTATTAGATCAGCAGAATTCGAGTATTTATTTTTATTTATAAATGGGCTTCCAACATCTATTCCAATTACTTTGTTTGCTCCAAGAGCATATGCTACTTTGGAAGGCAATTTTTGAGTTGTGCCTCCATCTATAAGATAATAATTTTTATACTTCTTTGGAGGGAAAACCGCTGGGATAGAGGATGAAGCCATAAGCGCATTGATAAGGTTGCCTTTATTGAACACAATATCTTTTCCTGAAATCAAATCAGTTGCAACAGCATATAATTCTTTTCTTAAATCATTAAATTGAATATCTTTATCAAAGAGCTCCAAAAAAAATTCCTCCATGGGTTTTTCTTCAATTAAAGATAGTTGAAACATGGATTTTGCCATATAGAGTTTTTTTTTTATATTTATGAGAAAAGAGGATTTTTTTGATATTACATCTTTGAGATTTTTGTACTTACCCAGATTCTGGAATGATTCTGATAATTTCATATAAGCCTCATCAAGATTTTTGTTTAACAGGTACAGAGCGCCAAAAACAGATCCTGAAGATGTACCTACAATAAAATCAAAGTCATAATTATTCTCTTCAAGAAATTTTAAAACTCCAAGATGTGCAACTCCACGAACCCCTCCTCCTCCAAGCACGATTGCTGTTTTCTTTTTATTATGAAACAATTTTTTTAAAAATCCCATTTGATTTATATTTTAAAGAGAAGA
>JAUWNT010000127.1 GCA_030612495.1 Candidatus Aminicenantota bacterium | reverse complement strand
ATTGAAAAAAACAATCCTATAGGGGTCAGATTCAGAAATAATAACGTCCACGGAATTCCAAACGGAAGTTATTCTGCTTTTCTCCAAAATCACTTCCTTTTTCCCCAACAAGCAATGATATTTTGGTGCGGAGTTCCAAGTTTGTAATAGGTGTATAAAGCAGTTCAGGAGCAATTGAAAAACTATTATCAGCAATATTGTAGATTGTTGTTAAAGAAGGGATAAAATAAAGGATATCCCAAGGCTCTTTCCAACTTATACGGAGGTAAAGATAATCCCGCATTGGAGCAAATGAACTGTATGCAGGGTCGGAGTCAGCAGACAGAGACTTAAGATATGTATCATCTCCGGACTGAAGAAAAATCTGATACGCCTCGTTGATCTGTAAATAGTAATCCGACATTTCTCCTTGGAGAAAACCCTGTCCGTTTTTATAATATTCCAAGAAAAATGTAATATCCGTTTTTGTGAGGAAACGGATACCAAACAAATAACTAAACGCATTAATTTTATTATAATCAGGAGTATAAGCCAACTCTCCATGAACTTCAAGGTTCGAACCGAGGTTGCGTGAAAAATCTATCCCGTACCTGTCCGGCATACTATTACCAGCAAGGAACATAATATCAATATCAGTATCAAAGAAGAGGAAGTAAATCTTTCCTCCAAAATTAATATAATTCTTCTCTCCAAAATCTGAATTGAAACTGTCACTGACCGGAAGCAGTACTGCTGTAAATGATATTGTTTTTAGTTTCCCCTGAAAACTTTTTATATAATTAAGTGTTGCCACTGTAAATCCTTCAAGAGCAAGCTCTGGGTCATTCGGATTCTTGGAACGGTCAATAAATGCAACCGGATTCCATGCATAACCCTTTCCCCATTTTAAACGTTTCTTCCCTATTTCCAGACTGACAGAATTGGATGGTTTAACTGAGAGAAAGGCTTCATACAATGATGTGTTATGGGCCCACCCTGCAAATGATCTTGAGATTAGTGAATTTGTGCGTACCATAGCCTTAAATATACTTTTTTCATAACTTAAATCCAGTAGAGCATTGAAATTGTATTCTGAAACAGATTTCCCTTCATAACGGTCGAAAAACCTGAGCTTATAAGAACCGGAATCTACATCAAGTACAGACAAAACAGGGCGAAATTCCAAATAACCACCAATTTGCAACGGTTTTTTTTTTATAGATTCAATGTTGAATGAATATTCCTCTTCATCAGAAAAAACTATAAACGGAAGAAAAAAAAGGACAAAATAAAGAATGAAGGATCGCACTTATCTTAAACTTTCAAGGTTATGCATGAACGAAAGCGTAAATACTTCGTCCTTAAATTTTCTCTGTTTTATCCCTGCAAATATCATTACTGATTTATATCCTTTGTGCAGCGGGCTTACAGTTTCGATCACTGATGGCCTGATGATACCATTCCCGAAATTTTTCGTCTGCTTATAATAAATGGTTTTGATCAGCATTGATGTTTGTGTAAGACATTCGATTCTGATTGGCAGAATTGTTTTTTTATCTACCCACATTTTCAATTTATCATAAGCAACTGAGTTACTTTTCGCTTTAAGATGAAGAAGAATTTCCCTATCCTGATCTTCAGTCTTTTGAATTTTATACTCTTCCGCATAATCCAGACGTAAAATATCTGCATTGTTGAACACTCCCCCAACTACGGATTGAAGGCTCGTTATACGGATAGGTTTACCAATATTGGGAATGAACAACCACATATTTTCCTCCAGCCTTAGAGTACTCCTTCCTTTTTCACTTGCAGGCGAAATAAAAAGTGCCGCAACTTTGTCCTTCCCCTTTTTCACAGTAAAGAGAACAAACTCTTTTTTTCTGCCATTGGGCTCAATATTGATCAATTTTTTATAGGACTCGTAGGACTCCGGATTCAGGTTTCTGTCAACTTTCTGCAATAGGTTACTGGACTCTGAATCTTTCCCAACTGTAAAAGATGTGATTACAAATATTGTAGATATCAGAAAAAATATTTTATTCTTCATATTTATATCCTTTTTATTTAATTTTAAACATGTCTTAAAGCTTCTACAGGCTCCATCCTGGAGGCTTTAAATGCAGGCTGCAAAGCAGCAAGTACAGACACAATGATCACAACTGCGGAAACGAACAGAATATTACCTGCTTTAAGTTCAGGAGCCAGGATAAAACCCGTCTGTCTTCCAAAATTAAATGTTATTTCAATTATGTTCATAAGAAATACAGCAATGAGAGCAAGCAGGTTCCCGACGATTACACCTGTGACCCCAAGGGACAATCCTTCTATAAGAAAAAGTGATAGAATTTTCTCAGGCATTGTACCAATAGCTGCTATAGTCCCTATTTCCCTTATTCTCTCATATACTGCCATGATCATAACATTCATAATGCTTATCAATACTATAGCAATCAGCATGATCTTTATGAAAATCGTCATAATATCTATCATCCTGGCTATGTTATAAAATGGAGAAAGTTTTTCCCATGTACGGACATCAAAAACCGGCTTTCCCTGTTTGTTCAGGTTTTGGGACAGCACCCTGTTCAAACTGTTGCTGACTGAATCCAGCTTGCTGAAGTCTTTTACCCTGACAGCTACTTCACTTATCTCCAATTCATCTATGCGGAGAATTTCCATTGCATCTTCAATGTGCACATAACCATCCCTTCCTCCCGGCCCTGTAACACTCTCGATTATTCCTCCAACTTTAAACTGCTTACCATTAACAGATCCGTCGCGGTTTGTAGCAATCACAACGACTGCATCACCGACTTT
Source organism: Candidatus Aminicenantota bacterium (assembly GCA_030612495.1). Taxonomy (GTDB): domain Bacteria; phylum Acidobacteriota; class Aminicenantia; order UBA2199; family UBA2199; genus JAUWNT01. Next base: position 3,112 of record JAUWNT010000127.1, on the reverse strand, counting down.
GACTTTCAATCCGGTTGCAAGTAGTTCAGGGATAAGGATCTCTCCTTTTTTTATTGCTTTTTCTCCCTTGTTGATCCTTGATAAAAAGAGAGGTATGCATGCAATCTCTTTTTCAGGATAAACTCCATTCATCCTTATATTGGAAGATTCGACAAAATTACTGAACATTCCTCCGAATTTTATTCTTGGTGAATAAGCTTCTATTTCCGGGATTTTCTTTATGGCTATTTCCAGTTTTTTTATTGCTTTTGCATTAAGATTCAGCGTAAGTGGCAGGCTGTCGATGGAGGCCATATAACCCCGTTTATGAACCTGAAGATGGCCAAGCATCGAATCAGTTATCTGCCCGATCATTAGATTTTTAAACGAGCCTGATGCTGCAATAAAAACCAGTACGAACAGAACTCCGATTGCAATCAGAGTAGAGGTCATAAGAGTTCTTCTTTTATACCTGATCAGATTACGGATTGCTATCTTAAAGAGTTTAATCATTATTGCCTCCTTTTCCATCTAAACGGCTCGAAAGCATCCCATCTTCAAGAGTGAATAGTGTCTCAACTTCGCCAACTATCTTCGGGTCATGCGTGGAAAAAAGAAAGGTTACACCAAATTCATCCCTCATTTTCTTCATAATATCGATCACCATAAATGCGGTTTTACTGTCTAAATTTGCCGTAGGTTCATCAGCCAATACAAGCTTTGGGTTTGATACCAGGGCCCTGGCAACTGCAACACGTTGCTTTTGTCCTCCGGAGATCTGATCTGGAAACTTATTCATCTGATCTTTCATCCCAACCTTATCAAGTAAAGATATTACACGTTCCCTTCTTTCTCTGGCAGGGACATTCTGAACTATTAATAACGGATATTCTACATTCTCAAATACTGTCAATACCGGGATCAGGTTAAAATCCTGGAATATAAAACCGAGATTTTCTCCCCGGAATGCAGCTGCCTCTCTCCGTGTTAAATCAGATGTCAAAACATTAGCCACTTTCAAGCTACCTGATGTAGGTTTGTCCAGGCATCCGATTATGTTAAGCAGAGTTGTTTTTCCACTGCCTGACGGGCCAATAAAGGACATGAATGATCCTGGTTTGATCTCAAAACTTAGAGATTTTAAAGCATGTACCTCAATTTCACCGGAATAATAGGTTTTAGAAAGGTTTTTTGCCATTATTAAACTCATAACTTTCACCTTATTTTTAGCTTTTAATTTTTTATTTCAATTCCTCCAAAAGTTGCTGTTGCATAAATGATCAGGCGTTTTCCCTCTGAACATTGTTCATTCCTGCATTTAGATCCAATACCCCCTAAAATGGCTGTAGAATGAATTTCAACAGGCCAGGATGCTGGAATAAATATATCCACACCCCCAAAAGTTGCAGAAGCACTAATTGTTGCCCCATTTTCATCTAATTCAGCTTCTCTCAAATCAATTTCAGCGCCTCCAAACATAGCAGTTATGTTACCACCTTTAAAAGATTTGCTTGTTATCTTTTTCTCATAACCAGCAAAGATTGCTGTACCATCAATTTCATCTTTATTGGAGATTTTTGCTTTTCTCCAATAGTTAAATTCATGCTTTCTGAAAAGAAGAGAAAACCCAACAATAATCAAAATAACAGGCCAGAATTTCCAAACCTCATTCCATTCAAGAATATCATAATTTGAGAGAAGGAAAATAACCCCAACAACAATTAGTATCCACCCACCAGAATTAAATACATTCTGATGATTTATGAGATTGAAAAGGCCAATAAGAATTAGAATAAGAGGCCACCATACATCAAAACTAAAATCCACAGCACCTAAATTATCCAATATCCACAAAATTCCTATTGCAATAAGAATGAATCCAAAAAAACCTGCCCCATGAGAACATTTTTTATGCCTTGCCATAAATACCTCCCTTTATCTCTTTTTGTTTAATAAGATAAAATTTTAGCATTTTTATAAAAAAAAACCAAAAAAATCAAGCTTTTAAAATTTAATCTAATGTTTCTTTAAAATATTAATAACTGAATAAACAATCAGTCCTAAAGAAAGCACCTGGATTATATTAATTAATTGACCAAAAACCATAAGACTTGCAAATACAGGATAAATAATATTAACTGAGTATTGTGTAGGTCCAATAACTATCATATCACCTGCTTTAAGAGCAAATTGCAAAGCAATAAACGAAAGAAGAGCAAACGTAATATAAAAATATAGATATTCTGAGCTAAAATACAAAGAGACCTTATAACCAAATTCTAACATTAGCAATCTTAAAAATAATACCATTAAACCAGCTGCCATACCGGAAACCGAAGCAAATATCACTGCTTTAATCCGAAGCGATAGTTTTTTATAAAAACCAGTAAAAAAAAGGATAATAGGAACCATACTTAAAAATATAATTCCAAACAGATTTATATTTTTTTTAAAAAAATCAGGTTTCTCAAAAAAATTAAGCAAAAATATCCCTGATACAATCAAAACAGAAAATATATAATCAGTTCTAAATATCTTCTCTTTCAATAGAAAATAAGAAAAGAAAACCAGAACAACAATTCCCCAACCTGCAAAAGCTGAAACAACATGCGGTGTTAATGTTTTTAAAGCAATTGCACTTGGCACGCCATATATATTCATAACAAAGAAACCAGTTAACCACAGGAATAAATTTGAATAAAATTTTCTATTCTTCTTCCCTTTCCATCCAATCCAGTCAATACCCTTTTTCATAAGTACAAAACCAATAGAAAGTAAAGAATATGCTGTTAAACACATGAAAAATGAAAAAAAATAGGTCATAAATTAAACCTGCTATTTTTTTGAAATGTTTCCTGAATCATATAATGTTTTAAAATCACTTGATGCGCGGCATAAACGATAATAATAAAGTGGTGATGTATTGTGATTAATATCTATGCCAGTATCAATTCCCATATCCCTATCCAGAACGTTTGATAATTCAGCACAGGCCCAGGAACGTTTTGATTTATTCCTTAAAAATCTTCTTACTGGCCAATAAAGAATAATAACAATAATCATAAGAAGTGTAATAAAAAAAGCATTAATAATTAGTGTCCATATAAAAGCAAATACTAAAAACACTAAAAAT
>JAUWNT010000160.1 GCA_030612495.1 Candidatus Aminicenantota bacterium | reverse complement strand
ACAATGAATAGATTAATAAAACTTATTGAGTTTGTAGAAACCTGTCCTGAAAAGCACCCAACCTGGCTTTCCAATTTTTATCACTTTGCCAGGACTGGCAAGCGTCTAAAACCCTGTAAAGAAGCAAAAGAATCTCGGAAGGAGATGTTCAAGGCAAATAAAAAAATTTAAAAACAGAGGATTTAGCTCAAATTGTTTTTGATAATTTAGATATGTAGAAAGAGGGCGAGATGTTCTCGCCCTCTTTTTTTACAAGGAATCAAATTCTATTCAACTACTCTTACGCCTATATTAAGTACTGCAGAAGAGCCTGGACTTATTTTACAGAAAATTCCACCAGTTATTCTATAAACTTGTTTTCTACTTGTATTTACTTTCCAATAAAATCCTTTCCATACATTCTGTTTCAAGTGATAAAGGTATGGCTTCAAATTGCACTTCTGCCAGTCACTACCATAAGACAACACATTACCTTCTGTTATAATCTGTATGGTTTTTGTTTTAGGTACATATACAAGATAAGCTGTTTTAAACCTCAAAAAGAAACGAGTTGGATTATTGCTATTTCCAACAACATCTACAGTAACATTAGTCAACTTTTCTTTTTTACCAGGGCTAATCTTCCCAAAAGTACCTCCTCTAACACGATATACTTCTTTTCGAGAAGTGTTAACTTGCCAGTAAAAACCCTTCCAGAATTTTTCCTTTAGATCATAAAGGTATGGATAAATTTTAGCCTTCTGCCAATCAGAACCATAAGAGAGTACATTACTTTGTGCAGCTATCTGCAATGTCTTAGTTGAAGGTTGATATACTAAATATGCATCATTAAAATCAAGGAAAAATCTTTTTGGAATTTTGATCTCTGCGGTATCTGCGGTTTTTTTGCAATAAACTCTTTTTGTTAAAGTGTTATTATCCTCTTTAAGTTCAGTTAGATTTTTATTATTATCAGCAATAACCTTAAGTGTATTCCATCCTGGTTTCAAGTTTAGATTAGCAGCTCCCGGGAACCAGATATATGTTGCAACTCCTCCCGGATTTTTTAATTTTCCTGCAGGATCAAATCCTGATAAGATTAATCCTCCCCATGGTTTACTTCCATTATACATTTGAATACCAACTGCATTAGGTAAAACATACTTGTCTGCAGGTACTCCTGCATTACCTATGTTTGCAACAGTTACAGCAATCTTACAATCATTAACTAGTTTAATGTTCTTAACAATAAGATCTGGTAATTTCTGTGCAGTGCTTCCCTGTTTGTAGATAATTAATCTGCATATTGCAGTATTATTCCCTTCATTGAATTCTTTTACTTTGTTACCAGGATCAACAACAGCACCCAGGTAATATTTCCCGGGTGGAGTATCACCTACATTTCTCACCCATACTTTAATAGATGTTCCAAGGGATTGGCCTGCATATGCTTTTGCTGGGCTTGGACAAGCAATTTTTATTTGCAAATCCGGGCCTTTTTTAATGGGGGTAGTAGTTCTGAATTGAGCGGGTATGATAGTTGAAAACAGGAATAGCCCTATTAGTAGAATCAAAAATTTTGTTAAAATTTTGTTTCTCATGTAAACCCCCCACTGTATAAATAAAGGATTTAGAAATAAATCTCAAAAAAAAATAATTTTATTAAAATTGAAAAAATGTTGGTATCTATAACTTTCTCATTGACAATGAAAATCTTAGTTTGTTAATATAGAGCATGAAAAAATTTTTAAAAATATTTTTCATAATTATTTTCTTGCTAATACTTCTAGTTATTTTTTTTCAATTTAAAAATAGAAATACTTCTTTTTACAGGGTAGATTTAAAGGATCTTAAAAAATATGATAAGTATTTTGAGCTGAATAAAAAATTAGATAAGGTATTTTTTAAAAGGGGGGAAACAGAAATATTACTTAAAGAGATCCCCACAATAGATGGGTATTATTTTTATCTTAAAGGGAATAGAAATATAAAAATTGTTCCTGAATATGTTGGGGAAATTAAGTTTTATACATATTTATATTTTGAAAGTTTAGTGAAAAATAATAAAATAAGATTTACTCTTGAGATAAATCAAAAGGGAAAGAATAGAAAAATAAGTAGAATTGAAACATCAAAAGTGTCATACCCTTTTTTTAAAACTCTAAAAGTTCATAGAAAGGACAAGATTGTTTTGAGATTTAAAGGATCCGGCATTGTTTATTTTAGTAGGCCTATAATATATAGAGATATAAGTGCAAAAAAAAGAAAAAATATTATTCTTATAGGTGTTGATACATTGAGAGGAGATCAAATTGGATTAAAAAAGGGTAATAGATCTTTGACTCCTAATATTGATAGTTTTATAAAGGATTCTGTTTATTTTAAAAATGCTTATGCACAAAGTTCCTGGACAATTCCTTCATTTATAAGTTTATTCACTGGATTATATGAATTCAACCACAAGGTTGATATCAAGCATTCTTTAGATCTGGATAAGCGTAATTTAGTAACAGAAATATCTAAAAAATTTATCTCTTTTGCTTATCATGGCGGTTTAGGGCTTAGGAGAAGATGGGGATATTCTCGAGGATTTGATTTTTATAAGGAGTTTCGTTTTACTGGTCCTCTTTTCCCAAGAGGAGGGCAATCATTATTTCATAAGGCAATTGAGTTAATAAAAAAATCTAATTTTCCTGATTTGTTTTTGTTTTTGCATACTTATCAGGTCCATGACCCTTATACTCCACCTAAGGAATTCTTATTGAAAATTAATCCGGAACCAAGGTTTATGAAACTGGATGCAGTAAATCAAAATAGGCCTGAAAAAACTTACCTCCCTGTAGGAGATGATTTAAGAAAATCGCTTAAGGAACTTTATCAGGCAGAGATTCTTGCATTTGATTCTTATTTTGGAGAATTTATTTTAGAACTAAAAAAAATGAATATTTATGATAATTCAATGATTATATTTATGTCTGATCATGGGGAAGAATTCTACGAGCATAAAGGGTGGGCTCATTCGCATAGTTTATATAATGAATTAATAAAGGTTCCAGTTATTATAAAATTTCCGAAGAATAGATTTGAGGATCTTATAGTAAATGAAAAAATTGGAGTTATTGACTTGATCCCAACTATACTGAATTATAATAAAATAAAATATGATAAAACAAAAACAGATGGTATTAATTTAATTCCTGTTATAAAAGGTGAAACAGAGCGTGATTATTTGATATCTTCAATATCAACCAGCAGGTATATTGAGGCAATTCCTCCAAAGTTTGCGATTTTTTATGAAGATTATAAACTTATTTATAATTATAAATTATGTAAAAAGGATTTAGAGTTTTTTGAAAATTATGCCTTGCCTCCTGAATGTCCTGAAATCGAATTATATAATTATAAAAAAGATATAAACGATAATTACAATATAGCTTCAAAAAATCAAAATGTTGTAAAATATTTAATGCCTGTAATACTAAAATTGAAAAAAATTATTAAACAGAATGAGTCTGCCAGTTTGAAGAAAAATAAAAAAATTGATAAAGAAGTAAGAGATCAATTAAGAACTTTGGGTTATATACAATGAAAATGAGAGGTATAGGTAAGTTTTATGGAGTTTAGTTCTTTAATTTTTATTTTTTTGTTTTTTCCTGTTTTTATTTTCCTGTTTTTTATATTAAAAAAAGAATCACATAATTCTTTTCTTTTAATAGTTAGTTTTATATTTTATTATTTAGGAGAAGGAAAATTTTTATTAATACTTTTACTTTCAATAATAGTGAATTACATTCTTGGCATATGCATACAAAAAAGTAATTCAAGGAAATTATCACGATCTGTTTTTATACTTGGTATAATTTTTAATATTGGCCTGCTTATAGTTTTTAAATATACAAATTTTTTAGCAAATAATATAAATGTTGTATTTACAGATTTAGGCCTGAAAACCCTGTATGTACCACATATTCATTTGCCAATTGGTATTTCTTTTTTTACTTTTTTTTCAATATCTTATATTGTTGATGTTTATAGGAAGACAAGTTCTGCTGAGAAGAATCCTTTGAATTTTGCACTTTATATATCTTTTTTTCCAAAAATAATGACAGGTCCAATAACTCTTTACCATAAAATTTCTCCCCAGATATTAAAAAGAAATATAACTATTGATGATTTTTCCTATGGAATAAAGCGCTTTATAACTGGATTGGGGAAAAAGATATTAATTGCAGATACGCTTGCTCCAGTTGTAAATCAGATATTTTCCATACCTTCATCTTCTCAAACAGCTGGATTAGCCTGGCTGGGGATTATTTGCTATACATTGCAAATATATTTTGATTTTTCCGGGTATACTGATATGGCTATTGGCATTGGGCGTATGCTAGGGTTTAAATTTATAGAAAATTTTAATTACCCATACATTTCGAAATCAATTAAAGATTTCTGGAGGCGATGGCATATATCACTTGCAAATTGGCTTCAAACATATTTATTTCTACCAATTGCATATAAAGTTATGAGAAAAATAAA
>JAUWNT010000055.1 GCA_030612495.1 Candidatus Aminicenantota bacterium | reverse complement strand
CCCACTGTTTTTGAACATTTTGAAGGCAAAGTCAAAGATTTTTAGTGCATCATTATTTTCAATATTAGATTTAGAAACCTGTAGTTCAATTATTTTACGTAGTTTTCCAGCAAATTTTTCTATAGATTTAACAACTCTCTCTGCACTGTAATATAAGTAGAGATTCCCTCCCTGATCAAGTTTAGAAGTTACTTTAGAAAAACTATTCTTCACAGCAGATTCAATTTTAGGAGTAGAACTCTTGTGCATAACAAGATATATAACTGCTCCTCCGATGAGTATCCCGACAAGTAAGCAAATAATAATTTTTTTCATACCAACACCTCCTTTTTGTCAATTATATACTGTTTATATTATTAATTTAATACCATTCCATGACAGTTTGTGTTAAATGGTCTGTCTGATTAAGTTTAAATATTGTAAATCCTCGCCGTACTATGTATATAGTTTTCACAAATATATTATAGAACAGGAACAATTTTAGTCAAGAATAAATATTTAAAATACAAAAAAACAGGAATGCACTTTTAAATGACAAACTTTTACAATCTATTGACTTTTTTAGATATTCACTTTATTATATTTGTACGGTTTAAATAGATGATCCGCTTTTTTTTAAATAATAAGTTGATTGAAACAATGCAGCCTGCAGGGTTGTCATTGCTTGATTTTATTCGTAACTCGGCCCAATTAAAAGGTACAAAAAGTGTTTGTATGGAAGGTGATTGTGGGGCATGTACAGTGCTTTTAGGAAAAATTGAAGCAGGCAATATGATTTACCAAAGTGTAGCCTCTTGTATCATGCCGTTGGGAAATGTTCAGGGCAAGCATATTGTTACAGTGGAAGGTATTAGTGATAAAGATTTGAATCCTGTTCAGCAAATCCTTGTAGAGGTTGGTGCGAGTCAGTGCGGTTTCTGTACACCTGGTATTGTAATGGCTTTAACAGGGTTTCTTCTTAATAGTAAGTCTTTGACAGAGGAGGATGCTCGCATGTGGGTTGAGGGGAATATTTGCAGATGCACGGGATATGCAGGTATCTCAAGGGCTGCAAAGAAAGTTGCAGAGTTTTATGCTCCGCGCTTAAATACTAAAAAGAACCGTATCAATAATTTGATTAAGGAAAAAATACTACCGAATTGGTTTGCAGATGTCCCTTCATGGTTGGAGAGGCTTTCAATGGATAATGAACCTAATGCGCATTTGTCTCGATCTTTACCTGTTGCTGGAGCCACTGATCTTTATGTGCAACAGCAGGAAGCTTTGCAGACCATGCCCCTTCGTTTTTTATCTCAAGAAGATATTCGCTCTGATATCTGGATTGATGGGGACTTACTCTATATTGGTGGTAGAACCAGTGCTGAAACATTGCGCAATTCAAAAGCATTGAATCAGATATTCCCGACTTTGAAGAAAAGCATGCGCCTCGTATCTTCATTGCTTATCAGGCAGCAGGCCACAGTGGCCGGTAATCTTGTAAATGCCTCTCCTATTGGAGATATGGCTATAATACTTTTATCTATGGATGCGGTTTTAGGTTTAGCAGATAAAAATAAAATCAGGACAATACGTTTGGATGATTTCTTTAAAGGGTATAAGAAAATCGATCTTAAAGATGGAGAAGTAGTTAAATGGGTACGGATGCCATCTAAATTTCCTGACACAATGTTTAATTTCGAAAAAGTATCGCGCAGGAATCACCTTGATATCGCCAGTGTCAATTCAGCATGCAGGATTAGCATTCAAGAGAATATGATTAAAGAGGCTGTTATAACAGCTGGTGGAATTGCTCCTGTTCCATTTCTTCTGCAAAAAACATCTCATAGGCTGACTGGGAAAAAGCTAAATATTGAATCAATTAAAGGCGCGGCTCAATGCGCTGACCAGGAGATTAAACCTATATCTGATGTGCGTGGAACAGAAAAGTATAAACGGATTCTCCTGAGACAGTTGATCTATGCGCATTTTATTACACTTTTTCCAGAACATGCATTTGAACTGGAGTTAGCATGAACTATTTAGATACGCCAGATCATACTCGAGGTGCTTCTTTGTTTGTGGACGACCTGCCTGTAACCACAGATTGCTTGTATGCTGCTCTATTTGTTTCTCCCATTCCTCATGGGAGAATTCAAAAACTACATATTTCAAATGCACAGAAATGTGATGGAGTGGTAAAGATATTAACAGCAAAAGATATTCCCGGAGAAAATCAGATCGGGAATATTATTCTGGATGAGCAATTATTTGCTGAAGAGTTTCTCTATTTTGTTGGTCAGCCTGTGGCACTTGTGGTAGCTGTTACAGACAAACAAGCACGATATGCAGTAACTCAAATACAGATGGAAGTAGAAAAGATTCCCACTGTGTTTGATGCCAGAAAAGCTGCGGAAAAAGGGCAACTCATTGCACCATCGCGTACATTGTGTATTGGCGATATGGATTCGGTATGGTCTCGTTGTACTACGGTTGTCAAGGGTACTGTTGAATCCGGAGGCCAGGAACATGTCTATCTTGAACCTCAATCTGTTGTTGTATTTCCAGAAGAAAAGCAAGGGTTAAAAATCATATCATCAACCCAGTCGCCCACAACAGTACAGCGGATCACAGCCCGTGTATTGGGTTTGCCTATGAATAAGATTGAAGTGGAAGTACGTCGTATTGGAGGGGCTTTTGGTGGAAAGGAAGAACAAGCCACTTCTTACGCAGTTATGGCAGCATTGGCAGCCTCTAAGATTCAACGTCCAGTGAAGTTGATCCTTAATCATGATGAGGATATGCGTCTGACCGGTAAAAGACACCCCTATTCCTCGGATTTTAAAATCGGGATCGATTCTGATAAAAAAATCATTGGCTATGAAGTCACCTATTACCAGAATGCTGGAGCAGCAGCAGATCTCTCGACATCTATTTTAGAACGAACATTGCTTCATAGTACCAATACCTATTTTATTCCAAATGTGCGTGTTACAGGGCTATCCTGTCGCACAAATTGTGTGCCGAATACTGCGTTTCGTGGTTTTGGTGCACCTCAGGCTATGTTTGTGATGGAGTCTGCCATTTGTAAAATTGCAGAGATTTCAGGTGTTCCTGTCTGGGAGATCCAGCAACACAACTTGCTTTCCGAAGGAGATGCGTTTCCTTATGGTGCAAAAGCACAGAACTGCCATGCTCTTCGCTCATTTGAAGCAGCTATTGATCAATTCCATTTTGATGAAGTAACTCAAAAGATTGAAACTTATAACTCCTTGAATCATACAAGCAAGCGTGGTTATGCAATCATGCCAATCTGTTATGGCATTTCTTTTACGAGTAAATTCCTGAATCAAGCTGGTGCACTACTCCATATATATATTGATGGTAGTGTCAGTGTTAGTACAGGAGCAGTTGAAATGGGGCAGGGCGTTTTTACCAAAGTTCGTAAAATTGTAGCTCAAACACTATCTATCCCTGAAGATAGGATCATTATAAACAGCACTAATACCCGGACAGTTGCCAACACCTCACCTACAGCTGCAAGTACAGCAACAGATTTGAATGGTATGGCTGCTCGCTTCGCAGCACTCGCTGTATTAGATCGTTTGAAAGGTGTTGCAGCTTCTATTTTGAGTTGTGAAAAAGTAGACCTAAAAATAACAGATGGTAATGTCTTCTGCAAGGGTCTGAAAACAGATCTTACATGGAGCATTTTAGTAAACAAGTCCTACTTTAGCCGTGTCAATCTATCGGCCCAAGCGTTTTATGCCACACCTCATATATATTACGATAAAGCAATAGAAAAAGGGCAACCATTCTCATATTATGTTTATGGAGCTGCCATTATAGAGGTTACGCTCGACTGCTTGCGTGGCACTTATACAATTGATTCTGTACGTATAGTGCATGATGCTGGGAAGAGCCTTGCTCCTTTAGTTGATCAGGGGCAGGTGGAAGGTGCTGTGGTTCAGGGAATTGGCTGGATGACGATTGAAGAGCTTCTTTATGGCGAAAATGGGTGCTTGCTCACTGATTCCCTGATGACATACAAGGTGCCGGACATACATTTTGCTCCCAGGGAGCTTGAAGTGGTATTTCTTGATAATGCGGACAATCCAAATGCTGTATTGCAGACCAAAGGCATTGGAGAACCTCCGTTTATGTATGGCATTGGCGCTTATTTTGCTATTATGCAGGCCATGAAAGCGTACAAAAAGGATAAGCCTGCTTTTTTCAGGGCTCCGTTGACTCATGAAAAAGTACTCATGTTCTTGCATGGCCAACAGAGATGATAATTTCGTTTTGTTTTCTCCCGTAATATATTTTTTTTAATAAAATGATATATTTGTGGTTATAGAAGATAAAGGGTGTGTAAAATGAAAAACAAAAAAAAATCAGCATTTATTTTTGCAAATATTATGATATTACTGGTTGGTATAGCAATGGGCTCAGTGCAGCAAAATGTGAATGTCAAAATTTGGGAGGAACCCCTTGTTTTACCGACTTACCCTGTAGGAAATAGTGAGGTTCTTCCTATATATTATAAAGGGAATGCATATCAGGGGGCTACACGCTCAGTATATCCCTATGCATTTATGGATAAATTGATAGATGTTAAAGAAAAAAAAGTATATAAAGCTCTTTATTTAGAAAATAAATATATTAAATTATGCGTTCTTCCGGAAATAGGTGGACGGCTTTTTTATGCAATGGATAAAACCAATGGCTATGATTTATTTTATCGCCAGAGCGTAGTAAAACCCTGCCTAATCGGAATGATTGGGGCATGGATTGCTGGTGGCATTGAGTGGAATTTCCCTCATCATCATAGGGTCTCAACATTCATGCCTGTGGATTATACATTGCAAGCGAATGCGGATGGAAGCAAGACCATTTGGATCGGTGAACTGGAATTTAGGCATCGAATGAAATGGACTTTAGGACTTACACTTTATCCTGACAAATCATATATTGAAATTTCAGTTAAACTGTTTAACCGTACACCCTTTGTTCATTCCATGCTATTCTGGTCAAATGTAGCTGTACATGCAAATGATGAGTATCAGGTCATATTTCCTCCGAGGACTGAATATGCTACATATCATGCAAAAAGAGAATTTACACAGTGGCCAATATCCCATCAAATTTATCGAGGAATAGATTTTACTAAAGGAGTGGATATTAGTAGATATAAAAATTATAAGTCAGGGACTTCTTTCTTTGCCTGGAACTATAAGGATGATTTTATAGCAGGTTATGATCACAGCAAGGAAGCAGGTGTTGTCCATGTTGCTAATCATCATATTGCTCCAGGGAAAAAGCTCTGGACATGGGGGAAAGATATACGTGGCAAAAACTGGCAAAAAGTTTATACTGATACTGATGGTCCATATGTTGAAATAATGGCTGGTGCATATTCTGACAATCAGCCAGATTACAGTTGGTTTCAACCCTATGAAGTACGTACTTTTAAGGAGTATTGGTATCCATTAAGAGAGATCAAAGATGTAAAACAAGCGAATGTGGATGCTGCTGTAACCCTGGATATTTTATCTAACAATAAAATTTGGATAGCGTTTAATACTACTGAAAAGCATAATAGAGCAAAGGTAATCCTTTGGAAAAAAGATAAGATTATTTTTGAGGATACAATTAATATATCTCCTGATTCTCCTTATGCAAGAGAAATAGAGCTACAGTCAGGAATTGATAAAAGTGAGATGAAAGTATTTTTGTTTTCGCATGATGAAAGAGAATTGATCAGTTATCAACAGGTTCAAAAATCAGAGATATCCATGCCTAAAACTGTAAAGCCACCTCTTCCTCCGGGAGAGATTAAATCCATAGAGGAGCTTTACCTAATGGGGTTGCGGCTTGAACAGTTTTATAATCCATCACTGGACCCAGAGAGTTATTATAAGGAAGCATTAAAAAGAGATCCTGATTATACTTGTGCTAACATAGCTCTTGGGGTTCTGTATTGTAGGAAAGGAAGATTTGCTGAAACAGAGAAGAAACTGGATCAGGCATTAAAAAGGCTCACAAATAGATATACGCACCCAAAAAGCGGGGAAGCATTTTATTATCTCGGAATAGCTCTCAGAGGTCAGGCTGAATACGATAAGGCTTTCGACACTTTTTATAAAGCTACATGGTGCCAGGACTTTAAAGCAGCCAGTTTTTATGCTCTTGCTGAGTTGTCTTGTCTAAAAGGAAATTATTCGGAAGCACTGAAACTTGTTGACTGTTCTCTTTCTGTAAATTTTATGAGTAAAAAGGCAAATGGTCTAAAAACAGTGCTATTAAGAAGGTTAGGAAGATTTGATAAAGCCAAAGGAACAGCCCTTGCTATGCAGGATTTTGACCCTCTCGATTTTTGGGCTGATTATGAATTATATCTAATTGAAAAAGAAACAGGATTAAAGAATAAAAAAGAAAAAAGAGTGCAAGGATTGAGTGTCAAAATGAGAAATGTAGCTCAATCATACTTGGAACTGGCTATTGATTATGGAAATTGTGGTTTTTGGTGTGAAGCCATTGATGTGCTGTCAATATTTATTAATTCTGGCTGTAAGGAGTCTTCTTTTCCTATGTTGTATTATTATAAAGGGTATTATCTTAATAAGAAAGGATTTAAAAAGGAAGCTAGAAAAACCTTTAGTCTGGCAGAAAAGATGCCACAGGATTATTGTTTTCCTTTTCGATTGGAGTCCATTGATGTACTTAGAAGTGCGATTGAGCAAAATCCACAAGATGCTAAAGCATTGTATTATCTTGGTAACCTTTTATTTAACATTCAACCAAAGAATAAAAAAGTATTACAATTATGGGAAAAATCCGCTAAATTAGACGCGAGTTTTTTTATTGTTCATAGGAATGTTGGGATGTTTTATAAACGAATTGAAAAAGATTATCCCAAAGCCATTCGCAGTTATAAAAGAGCTATTGCATGTAACAATAAAGTTGCCAGGCTCTTTTTAGAATTAGATAAGATATATGAGGCAACTGGTGTTTCAATAGAAAAGAGGCTCGCACTTTTTGAAGAAAACCATAATACAATTTGCCAAAAAGATGGCACAATTGTTCGTGAGATTGTTCTTCTTACTTTAATGGGATATTATAATAAAGCGATTCATCTATTAAAGACTCATCAATTTCATGTCTGGGAAGGTGGTGGAGAGTTGCGTAAGGTTTATGAGAATTTATATTTGCTTAAAGGGATTGATTATTTGCAAGAAAAAAAACATCTCAAAGCCCTTGAATACTTTAAAAATGCAATGGATTACCCAGTAAATTTGCAGGTTTGGTCAGTTAATAAAGGTATCGAACCTAAAGTAGACTATTTTATAGGCTTAACTTACAATGCCCTAAGAGATTCAGGTAAGGCAAAAAAATATTTTGAAAAATCTATTTCTTACAAGCGCTCTTTGTCAGAATTAAGCTATTATCAGGGGTTGTCATTTCAGAAGCTAAACTTTAACAATAAAGCTGATTATATTTTTGAACAATTAATTAATTTAGGAAAGGATAGATTAAAAGCCGAACCATCTATTAATTTTTTTGCAAAATTTGGCTCTCAGCAATTAGTAAGTGTAAAAAAGGCTCAAGCTCATTATCTTCTGGGGTTGGGGTATTTAGGTAATAAGAAGAAAGATAGGGCAAAGGCTGAGTTCCAACAAGCTTTTCGATTAGACGTTAATCATTTGTGGGCGAAAATTCAACTAACAAATTTGAATTCGAACCTTGAAGAGTAAGCACAGGTCTTGATTTCCCTTTAAAGGGAAATCAAGACAGTATTCTTAGAAATAATCCTATAATTTGACTACATTTGTAGCCTGGTCGCCTTTGGGTCCTTTTTTGATCTCAAATTCAACTTCTTCGCCTTCTTCTAAAGACTTATAGCCCTGACCTTGAATTTCATTATGATGGACAAAAACATCTTTTCCATTTTCCATTTCAATGAATCCAAAACCTTTTTGGGCATTAAACCATTTAACTTTTCCTTTAGCCATTGTTATCTCCCTCCTTTTTAAAATTTAACGCAAATAGAGGCAGAAATTTATAATTACAATGAAAGTTATTTTTATTGGGTATTATTTGATCTCTCACCTTTACTTACTAAGAAATAAAATTATATTATATAATTATGCAGGTGTCAAGTGATATGAAGGGAAATTTATTAAATTTTTAGAATTACCACTCATTATGAAAAATATTTAAATAAAAATGGAAAAAATGGTATAATAAATCTAAGAAAATAGAGTGATAAAGAAGAGAAATAATTTTCCAGAAAAGCCTGGTGTATATTTATTTAAGTCAAAAAAAAATAAAATTTTATACATAGGTAAAGCTAAAAATTTAAAAAAGAGGAATAAATGAAAAAGGTTTTTATTGTTTTATTTTTGTTTTTATTTTGTTTTTCGTTTTCTTTTGCAAGTCTTATTGATATTTACAAAAGCGGAAAGATTAAGCTTGTTCCCGATTCTAAATTCGGTAAAGGAACGGAGTGGGATATGTATTTTCCTAAGGGTATAAGGGATATTGCCTTTACAAAGGACGGGAGTTTTTTTGCAACTGGTCTGGGAAATAAAGCAAGACACTGTGTCTATAAATTTGATAAGAATGGGAATTTTATAAAGAAATTTGGAAGAAAAGGAAGAGGACCAGGAGACCTTTATCATCCGGGGAATCTTTCAATACTCGATAATAAATATTTACTTATAGGTGAGTATGCTACATCAAGAAGAATCAGTGTATTCGATTTGAGGGGAAAATTTATAAGAAAGATAAAAACTTTTTGTTCGGTTTATGATGTTTTGGGCCTCGGGAATAATGAAATAATAATTAAAAGTAAAAGTTTCTTAACAAATTCAGGAAGAAATATTACTTGTATCAATATTTTTATAAAGGATTTAAAAAAAGGAAAGGAGAAAAAAGTTTTTAAAACTTCATACCAATCAAATTTTATTCCTCTTTTAAAATATGAGTTGGATGTTTATATTAATAAAACAAAAGATTCTAATCTTCTTGTTGCAGATTCAGGAACTGGGAATATCAATTTATTATCAAAAAAAGGAAAAGAAATTTTAAAGTTCCATATTAACATAAGAAAAAGGAAAATTGATTCTGAAATGAAGGAACTTTATTTTAAGCAAATAGGGAAAAAATCAAGAAATCTCCCCAATCTTAAAAAAATAATAAAATTTAATAAATATTTGCCTCTTTTTGAAAAAATTATTATCGATAGTATGGGAAATATTCTTGTTTTTTATAACAATGGGTTTGAGAAAGCCAAAGAATTAAGATTCCAAGTCTATTCTGCAAAAGGGAAATATCTTTGTGATTCGTTTTTTATAGTAGATAAATTTAAATATGATTTGTATAAGTGGAACATAATTTTTTTTAAAAAATCAATCTTTTTTATAGGGGTTGAAGATGAAAAGAATAAGATTTTCAAAATAAATTTAGGAAAAACATCGTCGGCCGCGATAAATAAAAAATAGGAGGTAAAAAAGTGTCAAAAAAACTCAAATTAACAAATCTTTCTGAAACAGAGATGAAAAAAATAGTTAAAGATTTTATTAAAATAAACAAGGAAATATGTTATAAATGCAATATGAAATTTTTATGTGATCGCTGCTATGTTCATTTTGCAAAAGATGGAAGACTAAGAGTAAATAAGCTTTATTGTGAAATGAATAAACGTTCAATAAAAAGAATGTTAGAAAGGTTTGTGACATTAAAGGAGGGAAGATTGATATGAATATCAATAAATATTGGATTATAATAATAACAGTGTTCTGCCTACCTTATTGTTCTCAAAAACCTGAAAGAAACTATAGTATTAAGGAAATAGATAAATTGTTAATAAAAAACATAAACATTACAAGTACAGTAAAATACGAAGGGTTTTTAAATGGAGTGAATTTTGATAGAAATGAATTCTATGTACGTCCTATACGTTCAAATAATATTAAAATATTAGATACAGTTTCTGGAAAATTAAAAAGGACTTTTTTTATAAAAAGTGGAGATGAACAATCTCCGGATGAATTATTAGAGTCTTGTGGAGTCTGGTATATTGAAAATAAATATATTGTAAGAGATTTGAGATTAAAAATAATGTTATTTAATGAGGATTTAAAACATCTTTATTCTGTAATGACAGATTGTCACTCTTATTTTTTAGATTTTTTTAAATATAAAAATGATTTATATTTTGTTATTGCAAATAAACAAATTGTTATAAAGAAAAGAGAACCCTTTAAAAAAGCTGAAATAAATTTATTTAAAATTATCCCCAACAGGAAACCGAAGAAAATAAAAACATTACATTCTTTCTATATAAAAGTGTGTGAATATTTAGATACAAAAAAAGAGACTTATGAAGGACACTTATGGGCATCACCTTTTGGTTTTGAAAAAGATGGGAAAATTTATTATTCAAATACTAATGATAAATTTATCTATATTTATAATATATTAACCAATAAATTAAAATCTGTTGAGTTTTCTTTTATTAAAGGTAAAAAGTATGATATCTCAGATGCGAATAAATTAGGATCTTATAACTCTCAAGATAGGGCAGAAAGATTTTTTAAAAGGTGGAGATCAAGATTGACGTATATACCTTATCCAGAAAAAATTTACCATTTTGGATTATACGATGTAGGGAAAAATAAAATTGGTATTGTTGGTGATTTAAACTTAAATAAAATGTTATTTAGATTGGATATCATAGACACTAATAATATGAACTATTTGGAAAGCATTTGGTTGCCTATTGGAATGGGATTCATAAGAACAATATGGTATGACAATAATGGATTCAATAAAACTATTATAAATATTGACAAAGGATTATATGTTTGGTGGGATCAGGAAGAACCTACGGAGGATGGCGAATATTTCACAAAATTGACAAAATTCAATTTAATTGAAACAGAAATGAAATAATGAAAATTAAGCAATTCCATCAGTTTGTAAAAATTGAAGAAGGCCCGGTGAATTCAGCAATTATTGATTTTTTAAAAGGAAATGTTTTCCAAATAGAAAATAAATTTATTAAAAAATTCAAAGAAAAAAAGTATAGTGAGATTTTAGAATTAATCCAATCTCTTGAACAGGAAGAATTAATAATTGACATTGAAGAAAAGGATTGGATCCCTCAATTGCAGGATAACTGGGAGGAAGATGAAGGAGATTCTTTTGAGCTTGAACTTGAAGAAGGTATTAATATACTCCTAATAATGAAAATATTTTGTCACAGAAAAATCGAGAAGATTGTTTATTATGGAGATATAGAGGAAGATTTATTCGATAGAATTAAAATACAAATACGTAAAAAGAATTTTAATGAATGTGAAAAGCGATCAAAGGTTTTGGGGAAATTCAAAAGGATTAGTGAGGATTTTTATATATTTAATAAAAAATACAATAGTTGCTGGGGGAAAAGATAGCTATTACAAAGGATGGGAAAATCAGACCTTGTATTTACAGTGAAATTATTATTGGAGATATAAACAAAGACGATATAGAAGATATTATGAAAAAGGCTAAGAAATACTGGAATATTACAAAAGATAAAGTAAAAATTTGTAAAGACTGTGAATTAAGATATGTTTGTTTCGACTGCAGAGAAATTGCAAGAAGAAAAAATAATAATATTTTTGATTCAAACCCCTATTGTAAATATGATCCTTATAAAGGGATTTGGTCTGAAAAGTAAAAAAATTAGTCGTAATTTCGAATTTAAGGAATTCAAGATGAAAATGTTTCCATTTGTAAAACAATATGATGCTGTATATTGTGGGCCTGCGTGTTTAAAAATGATTGCAGAATATTATGGCAAAAACTATTCTCTTGACAAATTACGGGACAGATCAAATATAACACGTCTTGGAGTTTCCATGTTTGGGATAAGTGAGGCAGCAGAAAGCATAGGATTTAGAACTACAGGAGTTAGAATTAATTTCAAAAGTTTGAAAAATGAAGCAGTTCTTCCCTGTATAGTTCACTGGAACCAGAATCATTTTGTTGTTGTATATAAAATAAAAAAAGATAAAGTTTATGTTGCAGATCCTGTCTAAAACCATATAAAAAATATTTATTTCAGCTTTTCCTTGGAATGAGTGCAGGGAGTATAATCCTTTTTGTAAGCCCTTTTTTAAATCAGGCACTTGTTGATATTGGTGTAACCCAGCAAAACATAGGATTTGTATATATAATATTTTTTGCTGAACTTATGCTTTTTATTGGAAACTCAATGGGTTATTATATTTTTAAGAAAGAGGAAAGTTCTTGATTTTAAAATGTTCAATCAGTATTCACTTAATAGGGGAAAATTAATTCATATAATAGAGGGAATAGAAGAGATAAAGATAAGCAATAGTGATAAGCAGAAGCGCTGGGAATGGAAAATCTGGACAAATTTTTTAAAGGCAGAACAGTAGTAATAGTTGCACATAGGTTAAGCACAGTAAAAAATGCAGATAAGATTGTAGTACTTGATAAAGGGATGATAATAGAAGAGGGTACACATAAAGAACTTACAGAGAAGAAGGGAGCATATTATAATTTAATTAAAAACCAATTGGAGCTTGGAAAATGAAAAAGGATAAAAATCTCAAATATAGAAGTCCTGAAATACAGGCTATAGTTGGCAAGGTTCCTATATGGGTCATAAGATGGGGAATGAGTGTAATATTTATTGTTCTTATTTTAGTATTGTTTTTAAGCTGGGTTATTAAGTATCCTGAGACAGTTTCTGTTGAAGTTAAAATAAAGAGAACTGAGTCAGTTTTAAAATACAAAGATACATTGGAAGAAGGGAAATATTATGCAGAAGCATTAGTATCTGAAAAAGGTTTTGTAAAGATAAAAAAAGGCCAGATTGTAAAGATCAAACTTAAAGGATATTCATATTATAAATATGGTTTAATTAAAGGTATAATAATTGAAAAAGAGGATATTCCAATTAATAGTAAATATTTAATAAAAATCAATCTGGAACATGGTTTAAGAACAAGTTTTCGTAAAAAGGTAGAATATTATGAAGGCATGAAAGGAGAAGCAGAGATAATGATAAAGGACATAAGGCTTTTTGACAGGATATTAAAGAAGTTTAAGCGAAATTAAAAGTTTTTATATAGATTCTTAAATGAGGCAATAGGGTGATATAAAGGGAAATTTATTAAATTTTTAGAATTACCACCATTACAAAAAAAATATTTAAATAAAAATGG
>JAUWNT010000105.1 GCA_030612495.1 Candidatus Aminicenantota bacterium | reverse complement strand
TCTTGATTTCCTTTTTTAATTCATCATAAACAAGCATACCTCCTGCTGCAATGCCACAGGTCGCTACTCCAACTTTAATCTCCTTCATTATTTTTCTCCTTTCATATAAATTGGACAAAATTTCATAAAAGATCACTCATTGTTTATGAAACATTTTGTTTTTCAGGTTTTTTATACTCTTTAATTATTTTTTTTGTCATATCAGGAGTTAATTTCCCATATATTTTACTATCAATCATAATTACAGGTGAGATGGAACAACATCCCAGACAAGCTACAGATAGAAGTGTAAAAAGGCCATCATCAGATGTTTCATCAATTGAAATTCCGAGTTCATTTTGGAGGCTTTTTAAGATGTTTTTAGCTCCATTCACATGGCAAGCAGTACCTTCACAAATACGAATTACATGTTTACCCAATGGTTTTAATCGAAACTGCGAATAAAAAGTAATAACTCCATAAATTTCAGCTGAAGGTATACCTACCAACTCACTGATGTAATAAACAGTTTTTTCCGGTATGTATCCGTATGAATCCTGAGCTGATTGGAGAAGTGGAATTAATGAGCCATGCTGTTTTCTCTTGTTTATTAAGTCTTTTTTAAAATCAACGATCGTTTTTTTTTCGAAATCTGATTTTTTCAGCTCTGTCATTACAAACTCCTCTGTAATATTTGATGAAATTTTGGATCTCTATAGCTATGTTATTAGAGTGAACCTTTTTCATAACAAATTATACATAAATTTCTTGAGTTTGTAAATCAAAAAAAATTATTTTTTTGATTAATCCTATTAAAAATTTTTACATTTCGAAAAGATTTATTATTGGATATTTCTTTACTTTAAGTACACCCTCTAAGCTTGTTATTTTTTGACTAATGAAATGGTCTATATCATTAAAATAACTACCAGTTACAAATAATACAAGATTGTATTTTCCAGAAGTGTAATCACAGTAAATCACATTGTCATTTAGCTTTAGTATTGGAAATACATTATCTATCTTTTCTTTTTCTACATCTAACAATATATAGGAGCATACTCGTTGTTCCATTTTTCTTCCCTTATTCGAAAAAGAGCTTTCATTTTTTAATGAATCTTCTATATCCTGTAATATTTCTTTAGTATCATTATCTAATAGGGGGTCACTCACTTCAAGTAATTCCACAGATTTAACACCTTCAACTTTCTTTATTTTTGTTTCAACAATTTCTTCCAGTTTTTCTATACTTTCCGATTGAACTAAGAGAATAATATCATAATCACCTTTGGTTGCGTCACAATATACTACATTATCCATATAGTAAAGTTGCTGATAAGTCTTAAAATAATCTAATTCTTCATCCACTTGCATG
Organism: Candidatus Aminicenantota bacterium; assembly: GCA_030612495.1. Lineage (GTDB taxonomy): Bacteria > Acidobacteriota > Aminicenantia > UBA2199 > UBA2199 > JAUWNT01. Next base: position 6,208 of record JAUWNT010000105.1, on the reverse strand, counting down.
AGTAGATATGCTGATTTTGTAACAGCCTCTTCTTTTTCCCTCTTTACATCAACAATCTTATTCTTATTCTGTTCTTCTACAATTTTAAGAAATTCATTGACAAGTTCATCAGCTGTAAATGGTTTTTCGAGGAATGCACTTACTTTAAGATTCTTAATTTCATCCATATTGTACCTGTCTGCATATCCTGTGATCACTATAATAGGAACACCAGGGCATCTGAATTTCATTATTTTTATCAGGTTGATTCCATCAATATCAGGTAGTTTTAAGTCCACCACAATACCATCTAAATGTATATTGCTCTTAATAAAAGATTCCATTTTTTTCAGGCCAGATACACCATTTTCACAAGGTTCTGTGTCATAGCCTCTCTGAGTTAAACTTAATGATAAAGATCTCCTTAAGGATGATTCATCATCGATTAATAAAATTTTCTTCTTCATATCATACCTCCAAATAAAATTTGTCTTACACAAAATGTATAGCAATTATGATGCCAACTGTCAGAAATCCATATATACAAAGGGTTTTCACCTTTTTGTTAAAAAAAAGAGTATATGGTTTTGTTAAATTTTTTTATACTTTTTTTGAAAAACGTTGATAATAAAGCATTTCGCTGCTGTAAAAAATATTGACAGTTTTGCTCTTTTCCGAAATCCTTTTATAGTGCTGCTTTTGTCTGTAACAAAATTTAACATAAAATATTTTAACACTAGAGAAACAATTTTAGAAAATAGTTATGCTTGCATTTACAAAATAAAATTTTATTCCCAGGACTTTGCAGCTATCCAGTTTTTACTGAACGATTCTTTCTTATTTGCCGCTTCAACCGGTTCACATAAAAAATGTTCAATCCCCTTTGCAACAATTGCAAGTTTTTCAGGTGTATTTTTTATATCCCCTTTTCTGATAAAAGCTTTCCAAAGTACCTGTTTGTCTGATCTCTCATCATAAATTTCCTCTACAAACAGATCTGTGTCTGAAGGAAAATCCGTTTCTCTTTGTTTGAATGTACGTTTTAATGCTTCAATTAATTTAGGACCCTCAAAATTAAATAACCGCATCAACAACCATATGTCATAAAAATCCTTCATCCTGCTGTTAAGTTCACCAACTTTAACTATTGCTTCAAACTTTTCACTGATCATACTCTCCACCGGGTAACCCTTAATCTTTGGATTGGGAAGATTTAAAATAACAGGATAGTTAATTATCTTAGGCCCTGGATATATTTTATCACCAAACCCAATATCAATTTGCATCGGGATACGAGCCTGCTCAAGAAATCCAGTGAACTTTACTCTTACACCTTCATAGTCTGCATCTTCTTTTATTTTCTGTCCTTTAACCGTATCAGTATCAAATATAACTCCATCTGAAATAACTTCTGTTAAACATATATCTTTTATTACATTTTCAATACCTGCAATCTTATTATCAAAATATGCCAGAAGATCTATATCAAGCGTTGTTCTCCTTTCAGGAATCTGCCATGCAGTAAACATTAAAGCACCTTTTAGAATGAATTTATTTGCATATTTTGATTTTCCGAAACGGTATAGAAATCTCTCCATACAGAAATATTGTAATATTTCAGCAAAAGGAACACCCATTTCCCTGGCCTTGTTCCTGAGCCTTGATCGAATCGATGCCGGAACATTTTTAATCTCTTTTTTCATATCATTGTCTCTAATATAGGTTTTATGATCTTGTCAACACGACAAACTTTTGCGTATTTCATAATCTCTGTCGGCTTTACCTTTTTTTCATTTATAGCTACCTTCATTGCACTCCTTGCAATATTAACTCCGATCTTATTTCTAAATTTGAAACAATCAGCTATGGTTTTTGCCAGACTATAAACTCTGAAACTATGTCCTGATGATTGATACTCTTCTATACCAGCTTCCCATGCTTTGTTAGAAAATTTATAAAACCTTACTGGTGGATAGGTGACCTTATTCATTCGTGTTCCTTTTGGAATTGCCATATCAACAACTTTTGGGATCTCACCGGTAACTTCGTGAAAATACAGGGAAGAGATCAGACATACAATCCCATGTTTAGCCTGAAGAGTCGCAATAATGAGGTCATGATGAGAATCAAATTCAAATGTACTAAGGCAATATAGTCCCCGGGCGATCTTTTTTACATGTTTTTTTTTATAAAGATCACTAAGAAGGTCACTATGAAATCCTGCCTTAATAACAGATGAAAATCGAACTACTCCCCCCCTTTCCTCAAAAAATTTTATAAGTTCCTGTTTTCTTTCACTCATGTTTATTCCGTACAATATGTCCCTACTTGATAACAAGTATATACATTTTGTACGTTTTGTCAACAGAGAAATAAAATCTTTAATCAATTTTTTCCGGGAAAATCAAGGTTGAATTAATTATTGAAAAAAGGTATAAAAAAGGGTACAGGTGATTTAATGAAGCAAATCTTTTATTTTATCTTATTTATTCTTATAGCCTTTTTTATTTATTTTGTAATGCATTATTTTGTTTTTAGATCAATTACAAAATTTATTGATTTTTCAGCAAAGACCAAAAGCTTTATTAAGATATTCTTCATATTTTCTGCTTTAACATTGCCTCTTGGAGTTCTTTTGAGCCGCATTATGAGAATTCATTTTTTAAGTCATTATGCATATGTATGGCTTGGCATTATTGCTATTTCCTTTTCTGTTTTCCTGATTGAAAGGTTTATTGTTATGATATTTCCCAGTAAAGCAAGACTTTTTACGATTATTGCTATGTTGCTTGTTGCCTTAATCTCTGTTTATTCCTTTTTAAATTGTACTCGTTCTCCTGTAGTAAAAAAGATTACTATTCCTTTAAAAAAACTGCCTGCTGAAATGTCGGGATTTTCAATTGTTCAGCTTTCTGATCTTCATTTAGAAGAGTATAAATCAACTAATATGATTGTGAAAATTGTCGATACAGTTAATTCTTTGAACCCTGATTTGATTATTATTACAGGTGATTTGATCAGTGGTGATACTTGTAAGGATTATGATTTCTGCGAACCTTTAAAAAAATTGAAATCTTTTCATGGGGTTATTTCTGTAACAGGGAATCATGAGTTCTATGCTGGTATACATACCTTTTTAAAGCTGGCTCAAGATTTAAATATAAAAGTCCTTAGAAATGAAAGAATTTCGATTTTGAACACTTTACAGATTATTGGTCTTGAAGATGATGAAGGAAAGAGATTTGTTAAAAAGGGTCCGGACCTGGATTCTGCAATTAAAGGTTGTGATTTGAAAAAACCCATTATCCTTCTTTATCATCGGCCAGGCGGTTTTGATAAGGCTGTGAAAAAGGGTGTTGACCTGCAGATATCCGGACATACCCATGCTGGTCAGATCCCACCCATGGACATATTGGTTAGATTGTTTTATAAATATCCGTATGGTCTTTATGAAAATAACGGATCCTATATTTACACAAGTTGTGGTACTGGATATTGGGGACCGCCAATGCATCTGTTTTCAAGGCCTGAAATCGTTCAGTTCATCCTTGTGTCTAAAGAATAGCAGTAGTCTTTATCTCTTCTTACATTATTCTGGAGATAAAAAACCATGTTGTTGACATTTTTTAGGAGATATAATATAGTATATTTGACATTTTTTTGGAGATACCATGAAAAGAGCATTATATTCAGAACTTTTAAAATGGAAAATAAAGGACAATAGAAAACCATTACTCCTGCAGGGTGCCAGACAGGTAGGAAAAACATATTTGTTAATGGAATTTGGAAGGAATGAATATGATGATATTGCCTATTTTAATTTCGAAGAGTCACCGAATTTAGCATCACTGTTTGATAATGATATGGAGATAATATCACTTATCGAATCCCTGCAGATCATTAATGGTAAAATAATAAATCCGGGGAAAACCCTTATATTTTTCGATGAGATCCAGGCAGTACCAAAAGCAATAACAAGTCTCAAATATTTTTTTGAAAAAGCTCCTCAATACCATATTGTATCAGCAGGTTCTCTTCTTGGAGTAAGAGTGGGGAAAACTTCAGGATTTCCTGTTGGAAAAGTAAATTTCATTAATTTATACCCAATGAGTTTCTCAGAGTATCTTTTGGCAACCCGCGATGAGTTACTGCTAAAAAAACTAATTAAAAATCCATATTCCGAGAAGATGCCTGAGCCTCTTCATCAGACCCTTCTAAAACACCTTAAATTCTATCTGATCCTGGGGGGAATGCCTGAGGTCATTAACAACTATATTAATAAGCGAAATATAAAAGAGGCCAGGGATATTCAATCCGATATACTGGAATCCTATAAAAGAGATTTTTCAAAATATTCAAGTTCTAGTGAATCAATAAGAATATCAGAGATCTGGAATTCCATTCCGGTTCACCTATCCAAGGAAAATAAAAAATTTAAGTATAGTGAAATCAAAAAAGGGAGCAGGAGTTCAAGATTCGAATCTGCAATAGAATGGCTGAAGAATGCAGGACTTATCAATGTCTCTTATAATATTAAATCTCCTAAATTTCCTTTAAGTGGTTACATCGATTATAATAAATTTAAGCTTTTTCTATTTGATACCGGACTCTTATCTGCAATGATAAATGTTCCTCCGGAAATAATTCTGGATGGCAACAAACTTTTTTCAGAATATAAAGGAGCTTTTATAGAAAATTTCATTGCTCAGGAATTATTATGTTCAGGAAAAGGAAATAACCTTTATTATTGGACAAGTAAAAATGATGCTGAAATTGACTTTATCTTACAAAAAGGAAATTCAATTATCCCGTTAGAGGTAAAAAGCGGAATGACAAGAAAAGCAAAAAGCCTCCATGTTTATAGTGAAAAATACTCCCCAAAAGATATTTACAGAACATCACCAAGAAACTTCACAATAGACAACAAATTAATAAATATACCTCTATACGGAATATCCCTTATCTTTCGTGATGATGAATGAATACCTTTGGAGTTAACATACATCCCTTTATCCGAAGCTTACAAGAAATACACCTGAAACTCCCAATAATATAGCAATTACACGCTGAAGATTTATCTTTTCCTTTAAAAATATTGCAGCAAATATAAAAACAAATATATTGCTTGTTTGACTCAATGCTGCTGCTGTAGAAGCCATAGTATATTTCATACCCGCAAGCCATAGCAGCATGGCAAGATATGCTCCGAAAAAAGAGCCTGAAATAGTATATACCCACTTCATTGGTGCATGAATAGAAGTAATTATCATTTTTCTTGAAGGATGGAGAATTAAAAATATAGAAAGAAAGATTATACCACCTATGAGTCTAATCTCAGTAACCCATAACAAAGGTGATCTGTTAAGTAAAGGTTTTATCATCACTATACTTACTGCCATAAGAGCCATTGCCATTGCACCGAATGCTGCTCCATAAAAGAGTTTCTTTTTATTGAGTTTTCCCCTTGATTTTCTGGTCATTCCAGTTAATACTGCTGATACGATCATAAATGCACCTATTAACTGTAATATGCTCAAGCGTTCATATAAAAATATTATTGACAGACCAATAATAAAAGGGCTATATAAACAATCTACAATTGCTGACATACCTGCACCGATAAGGTTCAAACTCTTAAAAAAGAGTGTGTCTGAAATTCCAATCCCGATTACTCCGCTCAAGAGTAATAAGAGATACTCATTTATTGGTACATTCCTGAAAATTTGTTCTTTGAATAAAAAGAATGTTGGAATAAATAGTATAATTGCTAAAAAGGTCTTGAAATAATTTAAAGCTATCGGATGTACAGATTCCCCGCTTTTTTTGAACAGTATTACTGCAAAAGCCCAAACAACTGCTGTTAGCAATGAATAAATTTCTCCACTATAATGCATTATATTTTCCATTTTTAATCCAAAATTTAATAATAAGTCTAAATAATATCAAGTTAGGATGCTCAAGTCTATATTCTTGACAAATTAAATCTTTGATTTATTAACACATGTATGTCGTGGGGTCAGGTCTTCATTCTTCACACAATAGCTTATCCTCTACTTAACATATCATTTCATTCATTTTTTCTACTTCTTATATATCATAAATAACTTACTCACTGATTGATTCTTTTCATCATATTAATCCAATATTCTTGTGTGAAGAATGAAGACCTGACCCCAATTGATTTACCAATTGATTTATTAACACAAAATTAACATTTATTTTATACTCA
>JAUWNT010000012.1 GCA_030612495.1 Candidatus Aminicenantota bacterium | reverse complement strand
CCACATCTGGATTTTTTGAATAATAAAGAAATTCCTTAATATCATTTACACTAAAAACCCACAATCCTAATCCATTTTTTCTACACATTTCAATAATTCCCTTTCCAAACATTGATTTATGAATACAAATACCACCATTTTTCTCCTTCAATATTTTTGTAAGAAAATCTGGAATATCAGTAATCAAAAAATTATGCTGATATCCCATTTTATAATTTCCTAAAGGATCAGAAATCTTATTCTTCCCTGATAATATAGAACGAGATATTTTGATTTTTGTGTTTTTTATTATATTGGATATTATATTACCCAGAAATTTCAATTTAATTAAATTAATGTGTGAAAATATTAAAGGGCATGTAGCTCCTAATTCATATAATTTTATAAGTGTCTGAGGAATCCATGACACAAAAACTATATTGTGTATCAATCCTCTTTTATTTACAACAGACAGATGCTTCTCCTCATATCCAAAATCCTTAATATCAATACACAGTATTTGATTCTTGTCAGGTCTATTTTTAAACAGGTCAAGCGCATATTCCAAAGTTAACAGTGGTTCTCCATTTTCATAAGTTAAGGCGTTTAATACTTTACTTTCAACACTGAAAAAATATAGTTTTTTTGCTATTTCCTTACCAAGTTTTGAATCATGATAAACATATATTTTGCCATCTTTGGAAACCCTTGTGTCAATTTCAATATATTGAACATCACTTTTTATTGCATTTTTGAAGCCTGTCAAACTATTTTCAAAATCAGAAAATCCTCTTAATCTATGACTTAATAATTTTGAAATATTATTCATTATTCCCGCCCATTTTATCTAATAATTTATAGAAGCCGATGGGCGGAGTTGAACCGCCGACCTTTTGATTACGAATCAAGTGCTCTACCAACTGAGCTACATCGGCTTATACTTTTTATTCCTCAAAAGCATTTTCTATATGATTTATTTCAAATCTCTTGTTTTTATATAGAACTGAAATAATATCAAACCTTTTATAAAAATCTTTAAAGGATTTCTTTGCTGAAAAAATTTTTGCACCCCTTATGATTTTTTGTTTTTTCCTAAAATCCACAAACTCTTCAGGAAACCCAAAATCATTACTTGTACGGGTCTTTACTTCAATAAAACATAAGAAGTTATCTTTTTTTGCAATTATATCTATCTCAACTCCACTTACTCTAAAATTATTCTCCACTATTTTATATCCCTTATCTATTAGAAATTTCGAGGCCTTTTCTTCACCCTTTTTACCTAAATTAAATTTTATAACAACCAAATCTTTTATATACGACTACTCTTTTCTTCTAATTTAATATTTAATCTTTCAAGTTCCTTTAAAATGAGGCTATATACCTCTTTTTTTATAGGTCTGACAACACCTTTTAAATCAATTTTGTTTTCAGCCATTAATTTCACACCTATTCCAAGTGGCAAGCTTACAGTCCTTGCCATAGATGTATCTCCATAAGGTATTCCATAATCAATCATAGTAGAAGTAATCATATCTCTTGATTTATCCTTATTCTCCACAATGAATTTATGTTTGAGTATAAGCATATCCCTCTCACCCTCTTCATATTTCATTTTCTCCTGCATTCTTTCACCAATAATATCAAGATAATTATTGCCTGACACAATATCATTAGAAAATAAACCCAACCACTCTATACGTTTTATTACTTCAGAATCTTTAGATAACCCCATTTTTTCAGCAGTTTTAGCTATAACATCATCTTTTTCATCACATTTCACTAATTCTGCTATCATGTTTCTAAAACTCATACTTTTTAAATTTTCTCTCGGGGTTTCATCAATCAACCCCAGGTCAACCATTTTCTTAAGAGTATCACACCAACCAGGATACCTGTAAGTACCTCTCATTACAGTTTCTGCCTCATTTAAACCATAAATATCTCTATATGGCATTGAATCCCTATTTGCGTATACTTCAAACTTTCCTAAATTATCAACCTCTTCTACTCTGTAATTTGAAAACAAATTCTTACCATCAATCTCTACAATTTTTCCATGTTCTAAAAACTTCGCAGAATTTCTTGATGCAAGCAAAACTCCTTTTGGACTCCACGAAAATTTATACCCAAATGGATTATCATTATTGTCAGGAGCAGGCAGTCCACCACAAAATGAATAAAAATCAACTATTTTTCCTTCTTGTTCATGAACATGATCGATTATGCTCATTGCAGACATATGATCAATCCCGGGGTCAACACCAACCTCATTTAAAAAGAGCAAGCCTTTTTTCTTAACTTGCTCATCAAGCTCTTTCATATCTTCACTTACATAAGACGTTGTTGCCATATTTTTATTATTTTTGAGACATAATTTCGCCACTTTAACATGATAAATCCATGGTAAAAGGCTTACAATTATATCATTTTGCCTAATTAAATTTTCTAAATCATCCTCTTTTTTCACATTTATATGGAGAGCAAACCCATTATCAAATCCCTCAACCAATCTCTCTGCTTTACTCACAGTTCTTGAAGCAACTGTAACATTTAATTCCTTATCATTTAAAAGATATCTCACGCCTGGTTTACTAACCAACCCAGCGCCAAGTACTAAAATTTTTTTCATTATTCCTCCGCCTTTAAAAATTTGTTTAAATATTTATAATCTTTCATTAACTCCCCTCTATGTAAAATCAATGCTTTTTTTATTGGAAAGGCAAGTTTTAAATGCTCAAAATCATTCTCAAAGTCAGTACAAACTATATCGTTTATAAAGCTCTTTAGAACTGAAGAAAATGCTGATGAAGATTCCATAGGAAACTCACAGGGTAAATTATCAACAGCTACAACAGTAACCCCTCTCCTTTGTGGTCCATCTTTAAATCTATTTTCTTCAGCAAAATAAGTAAAATCTGGTTTATCAGGTTTGGTTGACTTGCATGTAATCTCAATTGAACCATTAATATCACAACTAATATCTCCAATCACTTTTAAATTTAAATTTGATTTTAATATTGTATTATTCTTTAAATACTCTTTTGTTATTAATCTTGGATAATCTTCAGTCCAATAAATACAATTTATGAGAATTTGAAGATATGGAATATAATTTTCAAACTTTGATACATATTTCTCAGGATTATTATAATAATCCTGCAAATCAAACTCACCTTTTAAGGGCTTTACAATATCTTCTTCCTTAAATACTACTTTATATAGGCTAAATCTATCTTGTATAAGACTTTCATACATATTCTCTAAAATATCAGCAGATAATACCTTATGAGGTAAAAGCTTAAATATTTCTTGAGCACCATTTGAAACATTTCCATACCCAGCAAATCCAACAACAAGCGGACATATTTCATGAGGTAAACCATGGTTTTCAATTTCCTCCCCGATTTTTTTAATTTCTTTTTTTGCATGCTCCAGAGATTTATATTGATAGGCGCTTTTGATCTTTTCAAAAGGAGTTTTTAAACCCATTAGTTTTAATTTTTTACCATATGAATGAAATGATTCAATCATTCCAGCAAGACCTGCATATCTTCCAAAAAATATTAACCTCTGATTCTTTTCATTCAAAATCCTCTCATAATCAATAAGATTGGTTTTTAAACTCATCATCTTCTTTAGACTGGGCATATTATAAGACTGACCCTTTATTGTATGAGAAAAAAATATATAAATTTTACCTTTCTTAAACATTGTTTCAGGTATCTCTTTAACAGCTAAAATCACATTTGCCTTACTTAGATCTTCATTGATCTCAGCACCTGATTTTCGATATTCATCATCAGAATATGCCCTTATTTTAGATGGTTGAATTATTGTATGTATACCATACTTTTTCTTTAGCTCTGCAACATCATCTGGAATAAGAGGGACCCTCTTTTCCCATTCATTTTTGTCTTCTCTTCTAATTCCAATTATTTTTCCCATTATATTTCCTCTTTGTAAGTAATATACACTCTATCAAACTAGAATCTTGAAGTCAATAATTTTTTTAAATTCCCTATATCGAAAGCTAAGGTTATTTTCGCTTTAACATTTTTTCAATATCCTTAAGAGTAAACTTTATGATTATAGGCCTTTTATGTGGACAAAAATAGGGATTGGAGGTCTTGAACAGATCCCTGACAATCTTTTTCATCTCTTCAGGATATAATTTGTGATTAACCTTTATAGCACTCTTACAAGCAACTATAGAGAGTACCTTATCTTCAAAATTGATTTCATCTTTTTTTAAATAAATTATAGATAGAATTGAATCTTTTATGTTTTGTTCTTCAACTATTTGTGGAAATTTCTTTATATCAAAAGAGTTTCTGCTTAATGGCTCCATTTCAAAACCAATCTTTTCAAGAATTTGATTTTTACATTCATTTAACATTGCAATTTCAGACTTAGAAAATTCAATTATTACAGGGAACAATGGGGAGATAGAAGTTATTTTGGTTTTATAAAAATCTTTTTTTAATTTATCAAAATTTATTCTTTCATGAGCATTGTGCTGGTCAATTATTAAAAGCTCCTCTTTTTTTTCAACAATAATATACGAATTTTTATACTGCCCCATCAAGGTAAAATCATCCTCAAAAAAAGAAGTTTCAGCAAATAAGCTCTGTGATTGAACTAATTCATCATCATATGATTTTTGCCCTTTAAAAGTATAATCACTAATATCAGGGATTTTTCTAAAATCATACTTTATGTCAACATTAAATTCATTACTATTTAAAAAAGAATTATCTATAGATCTCTTTATAAATTGATAAATTGCATTAGAATCTTTAAATTTTATCTCTATCTTTTGTGGGTGAATATTAACATCTACTTCTTTTGGGGGGATTTTCAACATTAATATACAAACAGGACTTTTATGCTTTTCAAGATATCTTATAAATGTATTATTAAGAGAAGCTATTAATGTTTTTTCTCTAATAGGCCTATTGTTAACAAAGAAAAATTGGTACTTTTTTAAAGAAACACCTTTGTTCAACTTTGAAACAAAACCATTTAATCTATAAAAATCTTGCTCAAAATTAACTTCCTGTAACTCTTCAAGAAAATCCTTTCCGAAAACTTGATAAATTCTATCTTTTAATGAATTTACCTTTCCGTAACTAAAAATACTCTTGTTATCATTCACCAAACTAAAACTAATCTTAAAATTAACAAGAGCAATCTTTTCAACAAAAGATATAATCTGATTTAACTCAGTTCTATTACTCTTCAAAAACTTCTTTCTTACTGGGAAATTATAAAAAAGATCAATAACTTCAATTGAAGTTCCTTTATTGAAAGCAATCTCTTCCCTCTTTTTTAACTCTCTATCTTCAAATAAACAATAAACTCCCTCTCCATTATTATTATCAGAGGTCTTTAACTTAATTTTAGAAACCTCAAGGATTGAGGGAAGAGCTTCGCCCCTAAACCCAAGTGTATACAAATTATCAAAATCAGAAAGCTCTAACAATTTTGAAGTAGAATGCCTATTAAAAGCAATTTCAATATCTTCAGCATCAAACCCATCTCCATTATCATCAACTTTTATTGATCTCTTACCTGAATCAATGATTTCTATTTTTACATTATCAGCCCCTGAATCAATTGAATTTTCAACGAGTTCCTTTACTACTGAAAGAGGCCTTTCCACAACCTCTCCAGCTGCGATTTTATTATAAACTTCCTTTTTAAGTACTTTTATTTTACTCATCTTAATATTTCAAAATCAAATAACCATATATACATATATTCAACATTTATAACACAAACACTTAAATTACCATTTTTTGATCTTTTTTTCAATTGACAAGATTGACTTAAGTATTTATAATAAAATTAATGGAAAAGGAAACACTTGATATATTTAAATATGGCGACAAAGTACTCGCATCACAATCAATAGAAATAAAAAATATTGATGAGAATCTAATAAATCTAAGTAAAAATATGATAAAAACAATGTGTTTTTCAAATGGAATCGGACTTGCTGCACCTCAGATAGGTAAATTAATACAACTGGTTGTAATTGATTTAACAGTAGGAGAGTATCCAGATGAAGTTTTAACATTAATAAACCCTCAGATTTTAGAATCTCTGGGAAAAGAAACTGATAGTGAGGGCTGCTTGTCTTTCCCTGGAGTCACTCTTGATATAAACAGGAAAACAAAAATTTATCTCAAGGCAATTGATCTTAATGGGAATGAGATTGCAAGAGAGTTTACAGATTTTAAAGCAAGAGTTATTCAACATGAAATAGATCATTTAAAAGGTATTTTAATTATTGATAGAATATCAAGCTTAAAAAAAGAGCTCACAAAAAAAAAAATAAAAAAACTAAAATTGAATGGCGAATGGTAATATAATTTTTTTTGGAACATCCCAGATTTGCACCCCTTTTCTTGACAAATTAATAGATAATTTTGAAATAAAATTAATAATAGCACAGCCTGATTCATTCGGGGGAAGGCACAAAAAAAAAATAATCTCTCCTGTTAAATCTTTTGCATTAGAAAAAAATATTAAACTTGAACAGCCTGAGAACTTAAAAAATAAAAAAATAACAGAAGCAATAGAAAAAACAGATCCAGATATTGGAATTGTAATTTCATATGGAAAATTTATTCCAGAAACCATATTTAGAATCCCCAGGTTTAAAACAATAAATGTTCATTTTTCTCTGCTTCCTCTTTATAGAGGGGCTGCCCCTGTACAGAGAGCAATTGAAAATGGAGAAAAAAAAACAGGCATTACGATTTTTGAAATAGATAAAAAAATGGATACTGGAGATATATGGTCTCAAAAGGAATATAAAATTTCAGAATTAGATACAACCGAAACCCTATTACAAACGTTAAGTATTAATGGCTCCTCATTTTTGATTGAAACAGTTGAAAAAATATTTGAGAAAAAGATAAAAAAATATCCACAGGATAATAAAAAAGCAACCTATACAAAAACTATAGAAAAAAAAGAAGGGAAAATAGACTGGAACCTGAGTGCACATCAAATTCGTAACAAATTCAGAGCATTCTATCCCTGGCCAGGGATTTTCTTTTTTATAGATAATAAATTAATAAAAATAAAAAAATTATCATCTTTAAATACAAACCACGATAAAAAACCAGGCACAATACTAAATATAAACAAAAATAGTATTGCAATCTGCTGTGGCTATAATTCTGTTCTTGAAATTTTAGAGATCCAACCAGAGGGGAAAAACCCAATGACTCCTTACAATTTTTCTCTTGGGAATAAGCTCCCTGAAAATTTAAATTGAAATTTTTGAACCCCTCTTATTTAGTATTAAGAACTTTTTATAATAATCCAGAAAAAAATCTAAAGTTAATATTACAGGATTTTTTAAAAAAAGAAAATTCAATTCATAATGATAGTATAACAAGAACAGTTTATGGGGTAATAAGAAAAGATAATATGCTTTCTTATGTTATCAAAAATTTTTCAACAACAAAAATCAATAAGATTAGCTCTAATAACCTTATTCTTCTAAAAATCGGAATTTACCTTCTTATATTTTCCAGATCATATCCTGATTATGCAGTTGTAAACGAAATTGTAAAAATAGCATCTATTAAATCAAAAAAATACATAAATGGAATCCTACGGAATATTGCAAGAAATAGAGATAAAACAGAAAATATGATAAAAAATATTCAAGACTTGGAAATTAAATATTCTATTTCAAAGCCATTAATAAATAATCTAAGAATTATATCCAAAAACCTTGAAAAAGACCTTGAATATTTAAATAAAGAGCCCCTATTTCATATTAGAACGAATAACAAAATAATTAAATTTAACGAATTTAAAAACCTGCTTTTAGAAAATAAAATAGAATTTAAAGAGCAAAAAAAATTTAAATCATTGGAAATCCAAAAACCAGGTAAACTAATAAAAAAATATTTAAATAAAAGATACTTCTACTTCCAAAATACCGGCTCTCAAATTATATCTTTAATTGCCGCAGAATTTTCTAATAAACATGCTCTTGATTGCTGTGCAGCTCCTGGCACTAAATCAATAACTTTGAACCAGATAAGACCGAATTTGAGAATTTTTGCTAATGATATAAATTTTAAAAGAATTGCAATAATGAATAAATTTCTGAGAGAAAATAGTTTAGAAAAAATTCAAATTTTTGTATCTGACATTACAAAACCTGCAATAAAAAACAGGTTTGATTTTATTATTCTTGATGCTCCATGCACGTCTTCCGGGACACTCAGAAAAAACCCAGATTTAAAATTAAAAATCAACGATAAATATATTAAGAAAAATGCAACAAAACAGAATGAAATAATTAAAGCGGTTGTAAACAAATTTTCAAATACATATGTCCTATATTCAGTTTGCTCTTTTATTAAAGAAGAAACAGAAGGCATTATGAAAAATATTTCTGAGAATAAAAAAACAGAAATAATTGATATATCAGAAATTTTGAGCTTTTACGACCTTATTTATAAAAAAGGGAACTCAGGATTTTATCTCCTACCAAATCCAATCATCAATAATGATATCTTCTATTTATCCCTGTTCAAGATAAAACCTTAAAATATCAGAACTTTATTTCCAGATTTTCAAATTCATTTCATAAGGATCTAGAATAAACGGATGTGAGGGTGTCACCCTTATTCTGAAACCTAAATTTCCTGTTTTATTACACAGAATATAACCAGAAAATTTATACCTGTTATTCCCAAGTTGTTTTACATCATTTAAGCTTATAATTTTCGAACCCTCTATTTCATTTTTACCAGATACATTCCCATAATAAACATCAACATTTACATAATCAGGTTCAATATTACCCAGAAAAATATCAACTTCAACCTTAAATTTATTGTTTATTCTATAAATTTTCTTATCATCAAAATTAATCCTCTCAATATTAATAGAATTAAAATTATCCTTAATACTTTTTTTCCATTTAACAAATTTTTTTAAATGTATAAAGTTATCCTGCTTAAAATTTTTGAAATTTTTTCCAGCTTTTTCATAAAAAAGATTAAAATAATCCTTAAGCATTCTATTGGTATTATAGTAAGAGGCAATGGAAACAATAGACTCTTTCATCATCTTAATCCATTCTATGGGTAGCCCATCAGAATCTCTTTCATAAAACCGAGGAATAATATCATTTTCAAGATAGGAATAAATGGATTTACTATCAACATCATCTTGATATTTCCTTATTTCATAAATCTCACCATTTCCAATTGGCCATCCAATAGCATTCATATAAGCTTCATCCCACCATCCATCAAGTATACTTAAATTAAGGACACCATTTATACCAGCCTTCATTCCAGAGGTTCCACAAGCTTCATGGGGCCTTAAAGGATTATTAAGCCAGACATCAACTCCCTGTACCATATATCTTGCAACATTAATATTATAATTTTCTATAAAAATAAACTTACTAATTAAATTGTTGGAATTAATAAAGTGTATTATATTTCTTATGATCTCTTTACCTTCATTATCCTTTGGATGAGCTTTACCTGCAAATACTATTTGAATAGGTCTATCTGCATTATTCAATATTTTAAGCAATCTTTTAGGGTCTCTTAAAATCAAATCACCCCTTTTATATGTTGCAAACCTTCTGGCAAAACCTATTGTAAGGATATCTGGATTTAATACTTCAAAACCTTTATCATTTATTAAAGACAATGAGTTTTTTTCAGCAAATTGCTTTTTAAATCTCCTTCTAACAAAATTGACAAGCCTTTTCCTCCTTAGTTTATGAACATTCCATAATTCAATATCAGGAACATTTCTTATTCTCTGCCAGGCCTCTTCTAAATCCTGTTCCTGTTCCCAATTCTCTCCTAAATATTTATTAAATAACTCCATCATTTCAAAAGAGATCCATGAAGGGATATGGACTCCATTTGTTATTGCTATTATTGGGATATGTTCTTCAGGGATTTCTCCCCATATATTTTTCCATATATTTTTAGAAACCTTTGAATGTAACTTTGAAACGCCGTTAACATAAGAGGTGTTTCTTATGGCTGCAACAGTCATTGAAAAATGGTCAGCTTTATTTTCAGGATTAATTCTACCAAAATCTAAAAACCTTTCAATTGATACCCCCATTTTTTTTGTATATTCTTCAAAATACTTCTTTACTAAACCAGATTCAAACTCATCATTCCCAGCAGGCACTGAAGTATGGGTGGTAAAAACTGATGATTTTTTTGAAATTTCTATAGATTCATCAAAATTAAGAGAATATTTTTCCATAAATATTCTTGCCCTCTCAAAAGTTGCAAAGCAAGAATGACCTTCATTTAAATGAATAACATCAGGGGAAATCCCTAATTTTTCAAACAACCTTACTCCTCCTAATCCAAGAATCATTTCCTGCTGAAGCCTCAACTCTTTGTCACCCCCATATAATTGAGAGGTCAACTTTCTATCTTTCTCCATGTTTTTTTCGATATTGGAATCAAGCAAATATATATTTACTCTTCCAACAATAAGCTTCCAAACCTTTAAGTAAACCTTTCTCCCTGGAAACTTTAATACAACCTCAATCAAAGAACCATTATGATCTTTAACCTCTTTAACCCTCATATCAAAAAAATCATTCTGCTTATAAAAATCCAGCTGCCAACCATCATGGTTTAAATGTTGCTGAAAATAACCCATTTGATAAAGTAATCCTACACCATTTAGATTCAAGCCTAAATCGCTAGAAGATTTAATATGATCTCCAGACAAAACTCCCAGCCCACCTGAATATATCGATAAAGACTCAGTTAAACCATACTCCAGAGAAAAATATCCAATGCAGTACTCTTTTGATCCATCAATATAGATAACATTATTGATATAATCTTCTAATCTCTTTTTAACTCTTTTCAATTCAAGAATAAAACCCTTTTCGTTTGCTAACCTTTTAAGTCTATTTTGATTAACTTCATTCAGCATTCTAATTGGATTTTGATTTGTTTTTTTCCACAAATCAGGATCCATCCTAATAAACAATTTAATTGCATCAGGATTCCATGTTAACCATAAGTTGTTAGCAATTTCATATAAATCCTTTAATTTTTCAGGTACATCAGATATCACCTTAAATTTTTTTAAATCATCCATAAAGCTCCCTTAAAAAAACGATTATACGATATAAGAAGGAACAGGTAAATATATAAAAATCAATTTAATAATTAATAAACTAAAAATCGAAAATATTTAAAATCAGGAAATAAATATTTCTTTAATTAAGGAATGAAATTAGTTTATTTTTATATAGATCTACATAAAAGAGTAATTTTCCTTTAATTATTTCTTCACCCGTTAAAATTATCAAAAAAAAGTCCTCTGTTAATTTAAAAACAAACAATAAATAGTCATCAAATTCCAATTTCATATAGTATGAATCAGGAGATGTTTTAATCTTATTTAATTTTGAAATAATATCAGCCATTTCAGCACCTACAAGTTCAATATCAACATTTTTAGTACTAAAAAACACCATTTTATCTAACTCAAGACCATCTTTTCCCCAAACACTTATTAGTTTTATCTCTCTATTCTTTTTCTGGATTTTTTTAAATATATCTTCAAACAACTTTTTCTCCTACCTTATGAATTTGTTCTAAAAAATTTTCAAGCTTTTGGATTATCTTTTTATTATTCTTTATCTTTTTTATCTTCTCAGAGTATTTTTTCCCCTGACTCTTTTTGAATAACTTTTCATATATTCCAATTGCATTATCATAAAGGCCCTGATCAACATAGAGTTTTGCAGCACTCTCAGTAACAAACTCATCCCCAAAATCAACCTCATTTATTGTGTCATCCATTTTTTTCCCTGAAATTTCTTTATCAATTCTTAAATCAGAAAATTGATTGTCTATCTCCTGATCAACCTTTATATCTTCATCAGTAATCTCTTCTACTTCTTTTCCATCTTCCTGGAATTTTAAAATCTCTTTATCCTCTCCTGATTCTCTTTGTTTAAGAGTTTCCTCAGCTTCTACAGCTCGCTCATTCGTTGTATCTTTCTCAGGTTCAGAAATATTAGTTTCATCCGGACCCTTTATCTCTTCCTTCTCATACGTTATAGAATCAGCAGAAAATCCAGCCCTTACAGCTTTTTTCTTCCTTATTTCATCTATTTTTTCAATAAATCCCTTTGCTTTTGAATTAAAAGGGTCAATAAACATCACTTTGTTATAATACTCTGTGGCTAAATTATATTCTTCTTTTTTTGAATATACATCTCCTATTTCCAATAACAAATTGACATTGTCAGGAAAATTGGAGATCTCTTCTTTTAATAGATTTTCTGCTTCATCCAGTTTGTTTAATTCTTTTAAAATCTTTGCATGTAATAATTTTATCTGGAATGAAAAAGGGAACTCTTTACTTATTTCTTTAGCAAAACTAAGGGCTTCCGCATACCTCTTTTCATTAAAGAGGATTTCCAAATCTGCTAACAGTTCCTTTTCCTTTTTTAATTCATCCATAAATATCTTTCAAAACAAATAACTATTTAAATATTCTATTAAACTAATTAGCTATAGCAGTAAAATTAATATCACTTCTAGGAGCATTCACGTTCTCAACAAAATAAGATTCTGGACTGAAATGATAACCAGATTTTGTGGGTATTATATAACCAGACCAACCATAAGGCACTAAAACATCCCAGCTTCCAGACGCTCTTGTAATAACCGGACCTGCAACACCTTGAGTAAAGTCAATATAAGCTCCCTGAAGAGCAGCTCCTTCATTTGTTACAACCCTTCCACATATTTGTATGTCTCCTTCTGGACTTTCACCGCCTCTTGCAATGAGTTGTAAAGGTATTAAATCATATATCTCTGATAAGTTGTTATCAAGTCTCCCACTATCAGAAAGTGTTACTTTAATTGTTATTGTAGAATTTCCCTGGATGTAATTACTATAAGGAATTTTAAATGTTTTTTGTACATATCCCTGTCCATCTGTTATACCTACAGCAGCATTATAGTTATTGTCAAAATACCCATAAATATTGGAATCTACATATTGCTCAAAAATAACACTCTTATTAACAGCAGGGCTTCCATCATTATTTGTTGCTCTTACATTTATAACTGAAGTAAGTAGTGATCCATTATCAGTAGTATAAAGAGTTGAAGGGTTAGCAATACCAGAAAGAATGATTCTAAAACCAGCAGGTCCTGTCATATCAGGGTCATTTACTTCAGAACGCTTACATGAAGTAATTGTAAAAATGCCCACACTTATTATTAATATTAAAATGATATATTTTTTCATAAGATATCCTCCCTAATCTGCAAAATCTGCACACCACACAGAAACATACCCTTTGACAGGCTCAACTCTGTGACCTCCAAGGTCCTTTCCATGAAATGTAACCTCAGCTTCTAATTTCAATATTTTCTCCTGCCCAATATTTATAAGTTCAACAAGAGGAGATTCCAGTTTTGCATTGTGTTGAATAAGAACAAATGGTAATGATACTTTTTCTTCAACACCAACTACCATATTAACTTTTTGAGAAAATCCATATGGAACATCAACACCAGGTGTATTTAATCCATCAACCCTGGAATATTTAATATCAACCTGATCAACCAATATTGATTGGTAGTATGTGGCTATTCCAGCAGAAGCAAAAGGATCTAACAATACAACTGTTAATGTTGCAACTGCATTATCATTAATAATACTCCCCTCTGTTATAACATCTGAAAATATTGTTGTAGAATCTTCATTCCCCTCTAAATCTTTACCAGTAACAGATTCTACAATTAATTTTGATGCTGAAGTTGTACTATTTTCAAGTTTACTACAACCAGGGAAACTAAATATTATACAAACTGCAAATAGAATTAATAATAAACATTTAATTTTCATAGTTTCCTCCTATTTTATGATTCTTGGAGTTACAAATATAAGAAGTTCTCTTTTATTACCTGTTTTACTTGAATTTTTAAATAAATTACCAAGAATGGGTATCCTGCTTAATAAAGGTACTCCTTCTTTATTCTCACTTTCTTCAACTCTGTATAATCCCCCAATTACAATCGTGCCTCCATCTTTTACCATTATAGTATTTTTTGTTGTTTGTGTAATAATTGGCGGAATTCCATTTACAAGATTTGCAAAATCAGCTGCATTATTCTTAATATCAAGCGCGCAAATAACATCTCCCTTTGCAGTAATCTGAGGTGTTACTTTCAACTCCAGAGCAGCTGGAATATATCTTACTGTTATAGTATTATTCTGAACCGTTTGAACAGGAATCTGCCTGCCCTGCATAATTGAGGCTTCCATATTGTTTTGAGTTGTAATTTTGGGAGATGAAATCACCCTGGCTTTACCTTTTGTCTGTAAAGCTGAAATAGCCATATCTAAACGAAAAGTATTTGCTACATTCCCAAAGGAGAAAACAGTTCCAGATGTTCGACCTTGTGCAGGTAGATTTATAGCATAACCGCCAAGAGGACCTATTACTCCAGGGTTCTGTTGATTTGATATCTGATCACCAGCAACTGATACTGAATTAGGAAATTTCAAAGAGGTTTGATTCCCATAAGAAGAATCTGCTATAAAATTATATCCCCACTGAATACCAAATGCTTCTGCATCATTTACATTGGTTTCAACAATTCTGGCTTCAATGGAAACCTGGAGATTTGCTGCATCAAGAGTATCAATTAATTTATCTAGTAAATCCATCTTATCAGGAACTTCAGAAATGATTAACGTATTTGTTCTCATATCAGTCAGTATTTCACCCCTTTGAGTTAATTGTTTCATCAATATTGCCTTAACTTTATCTACTTTTGCATAACTCAGTGTTCTTGTAACAACCTCAAGTGTTCCATCCATTTCCCTCGCTTCTTTCAATTTCCTTCTCTGCTGGGATTCCCTTGCTAGCTTATCAACACTACCAATTCTCAATATATTCCCTTCTAAAACCATGTCAAGACCATTGACTCTTAAAAATAATTCAAGAGCCTGATCCCATGGAACCTGAATTAATTCACATGTGATCCGCCCAGTAACTCCAGGATCTATAACAATATTCAAAGCCGATACTTTTGCAATAAATTTTAAAACATCATTTAAATCGGCATTTTTAAATGTAAAATTATAAAGTTCACCAGTATATTTTTTCTTCCCTTGTTCAATTGTTTGCTTTAAATACATGGTCTGAGTATTTTCATCTTTATTTACGTTATTCACATAACCAGTAACAATATTTTCATTCGTGATTTTTGATTTTTCTCTTGTAAAAAATTCATTCTCTTTTTCAGTGGGGTTAACATTTTTTACACTATTTGCCTTCAAATTAAGTGGAATAATTTCATTCTCTTTATTTACTTCTTTTTTTTGGGCAAGAATAATATTCGAATTATCCTGTTTAGACTCTTTAGGTTGCACATTTTTAGCTACTTTAGTTACTTTATCTAATTTTTTATTAGAAAATTCAACTTCCAACACATTATCTTTAAACCCAACTCTATAATCTTTTAAATAAAGCAAATCAAAGACCAATCTAAAAACCTTCGGTGAATTGTAAGCTCCTCTGATTGTTTTCACATTTAATAAATCGATTTTTCTTTTAATCCTTTTTGACTTAGTATTTTGTAAATCAATAGCTAACCTGGTTGGGAACTCAGGTATGGGAATAACATTATAATGAGTATTATTAGACATGAAAAATTCAAATTTGATCTTTCTTCCCATTTCTTCACTTACTTTGAAATCTTTAATTTTTACAATTCTGTTTGAAGAATAACTCAACAAATCAGGATCACTGCTTTCTTTAATAGAGGATTCAACCTTTTTATCCTTTTTTCCCCCTGTAGAGCTAATAGCCACCTTTCCCACGGACTTTATTTTTTTAACACTCGGAAATTCAATATATAACCCCTTGGTATTTGCAAAAACTCTATAATTCACTTTCTCTTTTAATTTAACCTCAACATCAACATATTTATTGTTTTCTTCAATATTAACTTCTTTTATAACAGGAGATTCAAATATAAAATTCCTTTTTGAAAATACAAACTCAACATTATTCATTCTCATAATAATCAATCTAAAATTATCTTTTTGAGGATAAAATAAATCAGGAATAGAAATAATCGAATCAGTTTTAAAATGCAATTGGACAAAATCTTCACCAGTCAAGTATTCTATATCAGTAATTTTAACTTTAGAATAAAGAGTACAATTTAATATAAACACTAAAATTAATATACCTAAAATTTTAATTCTCATCTGTTTTCCTCCTCTTCAGGATTTAATGTTTTCTTAATAATTTTTTCCCTTTTGCCTCCTAAGGCCACTGTTAATATTTGTTTAAAAACAACAGAATGTCTGGTAATTTTTATAATTTCTCCATCATAGACATTATCACCAACTTTCATAATATAAGGGACACCATCAGGACCTCTCATACAAGCTATATGTTCTCCACTCGCATATATAGTACCTTCCAAATCCAATTCATCTATACTTAAGCCTGCGATTCCACTAATTGCATCTTTCTTGGATTTGATATTTTTCCCTCCGAGTAAATCAACAAAAGGATCTCTCCTTCCTCTCGGATTATAAACAAATTCTCCAACTTGTATTTCTGATTGAATCTCATGTTCTGGTAATATAGGCTTCTTCTCCTCTGCTTTTTCATCGTTTTGAGAAAAAACACAAAAAACAAAAACAAAAAAGATAAAAATAAAATATTTCATTTGTTTTCTCCTATTCAAAATCACCTATTCCTGATTTAATAATCATCTTTTGTTTTTTTATATAAATATGTAGATGCTGTAAAATTTGCCCTTACTGTAAATTCAGCGGAGCTCTTTTTTACTGTAGTTATACGAAGAATATCAACAGTAAAAATTTTCTTTAATCTTGAAAGTTGATCAAAGAAAATACCCAGATTATGATAATTCCCTTCAACTTGTATTGAATATGGCTTTTCTATATATACTGAATTACTATCCTTTCTTTCAGGTTTTGGTGAAAATGAAAAAATTTTCAACCTAGTATTAGATATATTCGATTGAATATTCTTTATGATTTGACTTATTTCCTCTTTCTCAGGTAGAATCCCTTTTAATTTTTCAAGGAACTCTTTTGTGTTTTCCAATTGTTCCTTCATTTGACTTAATTTATTCTTCTTTTTCTCTGCCCTTTTTATTTCCATCTCAACAGCATCAATCTGTTTTTCAATTTGAGCTATATCATCTTGCTTTGGTGAATAATATACATAATAAAATATACCTAAAATTATTATTCCAATTGCTAAAAAAACTAAAAATTGTCCATACCAGGGTAAACTTTCTAAATCCATTTCACTCCCCCTCCCGTTTAATAGGTTTTTCAACATAATTAGATTTAATACTGAAATTAAAAATATCAAGCCCTGATTGTTTTTTTCGTGTAGAATGATTAATGCGAACATTACGAAAACGATTTGTATTCTGCATATTCTTTATAAAATCTGCAATTAAATTATTTGATAAAGCTCTTCCACTTATAGTTAAAGCTCCACGTGAAAAATTCAAGCTATTCAGCCAAACCCAATCAGGAATTGCATTTGACATATCATCCATCATTTTTACAACAATTTTTTGCCTGTTTTTTAACTGATTTATGATTTTTACTTTTTTATCAAGTCTAGCTTTTATCCTTTCTAGATTTTCCAATGTCTTCAAAACATTTTCTAATTGAGTTTTCTTAGCTTTTCTATCCTTTAAAATCCTTACTTTCTCATTATAATTACTTGATTGGCTAAAATATAAAAAGATAAGGATTATTAAAGTTAGTGCCACGGCAGCAATTACAACAGGCACATTAAACTTACTCTCTCTCTTCTCTTCAAGAGAAATAGCTTCCTTTTTACCCCTTAAAACTTCTTTTTTCTCAGGGCTTAACAAATTAACTTTAATCATTTGCCATCTCCAATTGCTCTTAAAGCCAACCCCGTTGCCACATTAAAAACCGGGGCCATCTCTTTAATAAAATCTAGGTCAAATTTTTTGGGATTTACGTCAATATTATTAAATGGATTAACAACCTCAACAGGGACATCAAACTCCTGAGAAAATAAATCTACTATTGATTCAAGATTTGCAGTACCTCCACTAAGTAAAATATTGTCAACCCTACTTCCTGTAGTTTTGGAGCGGTAAAACTCAAACGTTTTTCTTATTTCATTTTTGAGTTCATTTAATAATAAATTAACTAAAGGTTTTACAGCTGCAGATGAAACTCCTTCTACTTGCCTTCCCTTTTTTGCAGCTTCAGCCTGTTCAAATCTAAGATTCAGCTCTTTTTGTATCATATCAGTAAACTGATTTCCCCCCCAAGCAATATCTCTTACAAATACAGGATAGGCACCTTTTGTAATAACAACATTCGTTATTGAAGCACCTATATTAATAGCAGCAATGCTTCTATCTTGATACATCTGATAGTTTAAAAGGACACTATTTGAGATTGCAAAGGATTCAAGATCAACAACACTTACTTGTTTTTCAGCAATTTCGATTACGTTTAAATAATCATTGAGTTTCTCTTTCTTTACTGCAGCTAAAATAACTTCCGCTCTGTCAGGTGAAATATCAGGTGACTCAACTTCCTCATAATCAATATTTACTTCCTCTGGAGTAAAAGGTACATGAGGCCTTGCTTCCCATAAGATATGTTCATGCATTTCACTGGGGTTTACCCTCTGAATTTCAATTTTTTTCACAATAACAGAACTCCCAGAAACACCAAATGATAATTGATTTGCACCTGTTTTACTTTCATAAAAAACATGTTGTATTGCATCGGCAACTGCAGTGGAATCCATCACGCTTCCTTCTACAATTGATTGGTATGGAATTGGTTCATAACCTAATGAAACCAGCTCATATGTAGTTTCACCGCCTCTTTTCTTTGGTTTTAACTCAACCAACTTCAAAGCAAATGAACCAATATCAAGCCCAACAATTTTTTTAGATTTTATAAAACTCAAAAAAGGCATCTCTAATCTCCATTCTGATTTAATTTCATTTCAGTTTATTAGTAGCATAGCAAAAATAAAATGTCAACTTTTTTATTTTTTTTCAGTAATATAGGCAATGTTAGCAGTTTATTAACACGAAATATTGAGTATACTTTGGTTTCAAGAGGTTGAAGGTCGAAACCGCCTATATAACAAAACAAATTGGAGTCAAAAAAAAATAAAAAAGGCGCAATTTTCACAATAAAATTCATGTTTTTATTAGCAAAAAATAAAAAAAATTTTTTTTCCTTTTTTATATAATTTTATTGATAATTATTGAAATATTCTAGGTTTTCGTAATATATCTTAATAAAATATATAACAAAGGGGATTTTAGCCATGATTTTCAACGTATGGTATAATATTTTATGCTTTTAATAGATATTTTCTATATTTCTCTCTCTATCTTGCTTTTACCCTTTTTAGCAAAATATATCTTTAAATCAGAATATATAAAATTGCTAAAACATCGGTTTGTTCCAGACATTAAATATAGTAAAAAGAAAAGAATATGGATTCATGCAGTTTCAGTAGGGGAAATTAAAAGTATAAAAACTCTAATAGAGCAGCTTACAAACACATACAACAATAGAATAGCACTTTCCGTAACTACACCAGCAGGTTATGAATTTGCAAAGAGAGAATATAAAAATATAAAAGTCATAAACGCTCCTTTTGATTTCTCCTTTGTAATAAAGAAATTTATAGAAAAAATAAACCCTAGAATTCTAATCTTAAACGAATTGGAAATCTGGCCAAATTGGATTTCTATTACACATAAAAATAAAATACCCATTTTGTTAATCAATGCAAGAATATCAGATACTGCATTTAGTAGGTATAGAAAATATATATTTCTTTTCAAAAAATTCCTTAATATGATTGATTTTTTTCTTGTACAATCTGAATTTTCTAGAAAAAGGTTTTCTCAACTTGGAATCCCTGATTATAAAATAAAAATATGTGGAAATATTAAAGCTGATGAAGCATTTAGCGCATCAAAGGAACTACCTTCTCATCAGGAAATATATAATTTTCTAAAAATAAAACCTCCGCAAAGAAAAGTAATTACACTTGCAAGCAGCCATTTAAGTGATGAAAAAATATTGATCCCAATAATTAACAAAATAAAAAAAGATTTTTCATTAATAATTGTCCCAAGGCATTTAACAAGAATACATAAAATAGAAAAAGAACTCAAAAATAATCATATAAAATATCAATTATGGAGCAAATTCAAAGAAATTGATATAAACAATAATGTTTTAATCTTTGACAAAATTGGATATCTTTTCAAGATTTTACATATAACACATATTGTTCTTATGGGAGGAACATTTGATAAAAAAATCGGGGGTCACAATTTATATGAACCTGCAGTATTAGGTAAATTAATAATAGGAGGACCTTTTTATAATAATTTTCCAGATGTAGGTAACGAACTATTTGAAGATTCTATATATTTATTAATAAATAATTCAGAGGAATTATTAAAAACAGTTATTAATATCAAAAAAGGTGGTTTTTGTAATATTAATAAGAAAAAAGCAATTAAATCTATTTTAAACAGAAAAGGATCAACTAAATGTATATCAAAGCATATTCAAAACTTAATAAAATCTTAATTTTTCTTCTAAATTTGGTATCAATTGTTTTTAAAACAATATCTCTTTTCAATTTAAAAATTAAAACTTTAAATAAAAAACAATATAAAGCTGCTTTTATTATTTCAGTTGATAATCTATCTTTTGGAGGAACAGGTAAAACCTCACTTGTAATAAAAATAGGTGAAGAACTAAAAAAAAGAAAAATAAAATTTGCAATTGTAACAAGAGGTTACCTTTCAAAATTTGAAAACACAAGTTTTTTAATTAATTCTAATCAAAATTCAAAAGAAATTGGAGACGAAGCAAAAATATTAAAAAATAGATTTCCAAATCAGGACATTTTTATCGGGAAAAAGAGGCATACTTCAATTAAAAAAGCCATTGAGAACAAAAATAAAATAATAATCCTTGATGATGGCTTTCAATCAACAGATATTTATAAAAATTGCAGTATAATGCTTCTTAATCCTGAACATCAATACTATTATCTGAGAAATTTTAAGTTTTTAATAAGAAAAGAAAACTTTATACTCCTGTACAGCTCTTCTTCAAAATGTGGGACATATAAATTTGAACATAGAAATTTTTATAATCAAAATGGTAGAATTACGAACATCAAAGGCACACCTTTAATTGGGTTTTCCGCTCTTGGAGATAACTCAAGATTCAAAAAAAGCCTTTCTAACTTTAATTTGATAGGATTTAGAAAATATAAAGATCACTTTTTATATACTCAAGATATTATAAATAATCTAAATATTTTAAGAATAAACAAGAAAGCCGATTATTTAGTCTGTACTGAAAAAGATTTTGTTAAATTAATTAATTTAAATTTAGATGATATTCCTTTAATTTATTCGAAAAATATTATAAAATTTAATTCTACTTTAATAAGTAGTATACT
The DNA here is from genome assembly GCA_030612495.1 of Candidatus Aminicenantota bacterium. Classification (GTDB taxonomy): domain Bacteria; phylum Acidobacteriota; class Aminicenantia; order UBA2199; family UBA2199; genus JAUWNT01. The sequence continues at coordinate 1,626 of JAUWNT010000012.1, read as the reverse complement.
TAATCATGCAAAAAAAGAAGGTTTCATTTAGATATAGGCTTGAATATTTCTTCTTTTACATATATCTACTCAAATTAAAATTATTCCCTTTATGTTTTTCTAATCTAAATAAAAAAATTATTAATTTCTTTTTCAAAATATCCAGCACAAGACGCTCAAAGATCGTTACAAAAAATTTAAAAAGAACATTCCCCCAAAAGAGAGAAAAAGAAATTACCCTACTAAAAAATAAAATTTATAACCACTTTTCATCAATTTTCACTGAAATTATATATTTATATCTAAAAAAAAAACCTAATAAAATTCTAAAAAATATTTTTATCAAAAACAAAGAAGCTCTAAAAAAAGCATTAAATAAAAATAGAGGTCTCATCCTATTTTCAGCTCACTTTGGAAACTGGGAACTAATCCCATATATTTTTTCAAGAAAACTAAAGTTAAAAATATATGGAGTTGCAAAAGAAATGAATAACCCTCTCATAGAAAAAACTGTAAAAGATTTCAGAAAATATATGGGGTGTAATATAATAAATAAAAAAGGTTCCATGAAAAAAATAATCAAATTACTCGAAAACAAAAATATACTCTATTTTTTAATTGACCAAAATACAATAGAAAGAGAATCAGTATTTGTTGACTTCTTTTCTACAAAAGTGAGTGCTGTAACCTCTGTTTCTCAACTTCACTTAAAAAAAAACATCCCAATACTTCCGGTTTTTTTACATTATGAAAATGACAGAATTGTCTTAGAATTTTTAGAAGATATTAGCTTTAAAAAAACTGAGAATTATAATAGAGACATCTTAGACTTAACGCAGAAATGCACAACAATAATAGAAGAAAAAATCAGAAAATATCCGGAACAGTGGTTCTGGTTTCATAACAGATGGAAAACAAGACCCAAAGGAGAAATCAATGGCAACAGAAAATAAAAAGGAATTGAACTTAAGAGAAATTAAAATAGTACCAAACTTTATTAAAAACGCCCCCGGTTCAGCATTAATAGAGCAAGGCAACACACGAATTATTAGCACTGCAACATATTCGAACAAAGTCCCCCAATTCCTAAGGGATTCCAGAAAAGGCTGGATTATAGCCGAATATTCAATGCTACCAGGTTCAACTGGTAATGAGAGAATTGTACGTGAAAGACAAAAAGTAAATAACAGAAATATTGAGATTCAGAGATTTATCGGTAGAGCATTAAGAAGCACATTTGACCTTAGAGCTATTGATGGAAAAACCATTTTTATTGATGCAGATGTAATTCAAGCAGATGGTAGTACAAGATGCGCTTCAATTAATTGTGGCATGATTGCTCTGGTAGAATTACTAAAACACTTGGTTTTTGAACATAAAATTGCGGAATTTCCCAAAATAGAATTTATTTCAGCTGTATCAATTGGAGTTAAAAAAAAGGAGATACTTGTTGATTTAACATATAAAGAGGATTCAAGTGTTGATGCTGATATAAATATAGTCTCTTCCGAAAATCAAAATATAGTAGAAGTTCAAGCATTAGGCGAAGAAAGCTCTATTCCAAAAGAAATTTTTAAACGTGTGATTGATATTGGAATAAAGAAAAACCTGGAAATCATAAAAATATTAAAAAGATCATTAGAATAA